>JAADYY010000272.1 GCA_010092805.1 Chloroflexota bacterium
ATCTGCTGACGGTTGTAGCAGACAAATTGTCCATTAATGTAGCATTTTGACGAATTACTTTAAGGAGTTGAAAGATGTTTAAGCGCTACCTTCTGGTTTTTAGCCTCCTCATCCTGATGGCGGTTTCTCTCGTTGGAACCTCAGCACAGCAGGACCTCGCAGGTACACAGATTGTCGTTGTGCTGCGTTCGCTGCCAGAAACAGACTTCATCGTTGAGCGGGTGCCTGAATTTGAAGAGATGACCGGCATTGATGTAGAAATTGTCAGCTTTGCCGAACAGCAGCTCCGCGAGAAGACCGTCCAGGATTTGAGCACGCTGGCCGGTGAATACGATGTCGTCGCTGTGGACAGCGTCTTCATCCCCGAATTTGCCGAGAACGGTTGGCTGCTGCCGCTCGATGACCTCATGAGCGCAGACTACGATGTCGAGGATCTGCCGGCGTCGGTGCGCGGCCTCCTGTCCCGCGACGGCAGCCTCTACGGTGTGCCCGTTTACGCCGAGATCACCCACCTGATCTATCGTCGGGATCTGTTTGAGGAATACGACCTGGCGGTGCCGACCACGTTCGAGGAAATGACGGAAGTGGCGGCCTTCTTCACCGAAAATGTGGAAGGTGTTGACGGCATCGCGCTGCGCGGGCTGCGCGGCAATGGCATGAACGTCTACATCTGGTCGCAGTGGTTGCGCTCCTTCGGTGGTGAATACCTGGACGAAAACTCGACCCCCATCTTCAACAATGCCGCCAGCGTCGAGGCGACACAAGCCTACGCTGATCTGTTGCAGAATTACGGCCCAAGTGGTGTGGCCGGCTTCGCCTGGGACGATGTGCAAACCGCCTTCAGCACTGGCCAGGTCGCTATGGTCATTGATGCCAACAACTTCTACACACGTATTGAAGACCCGGATCGCTCGCAGGTCGCTGGCCAGATCGGTTACGCGGTTGTGCCCGCAGGGCCAGAGGGTGTCTTCCCTGGCAACTACACACTCGGGTTTGGGGTCAGCGCCATTGGTGCAACCACCGAGGCTGAACAGCTCGCTGCGGCTCGCTTCCTGGAGTGGGCGACCAGCGCTGAAATGCAAATGGCCTCGATTGACGCCGGGATCGTCAGCCAGACGCGCACTTCGGTGCTGACGAGCGAGACCTTCCAGAGCGCCTTCCCGCAGGATTGGCTGGACTCGACGATTGAATCCTGGGACATCACTGTCCCCAACTACCGCCCGCTGTTCAACGGCTGGCGCACGATGGGTGACCGCATTGGTATCGCGGTTCAGGAAGTCATCGCTGGTGATGCCGACGCGCAAACCGCACTCGACTCGGCTGTGGAAGAAGTCAGCGGCAACTTCGAACTCCTTGGGCTGCTTGGGCAGTCACGTCCGTACACCCCGATCCATGCAGCGTCTGAATAGCGCGACAGCCGAATAGCACCAAACAGCCGCTTCACCACATCATAGACCTTTGGCGCTCACCCTTGATTGTTCGAGGGTGAGTGCTTATGTATTAGGAGACACAGCATCATGGCTGTGCGAGCACAAGAATTATCGGGGGGGCAGCACCCGGTGCGCAGAGCGGCGCGTGCGCAGAGTCGGCCCTGGGTGTTTCTGGTCATCCCGCTCATGGCGATGGCCATCGTCGCGTTTGTCCCCTTGTTTTACGCCATTTACATCGCAACCCACAGAATCATCCTTGCCGCGCCGGGGTTAGAACGGTCGTTTGTTGGCCTCGACAACTTTGCCCGTGTACTGAGTGCCGAACGCAGCCTCAACGCCTTTGGCGTGACGTTCAATCTGCTGGTGTTGTCGGTCGGGCTGTCGGTATTGATCGGCCTGCCGATTGCGGTGCTGATTTACAGCCATTTTCGGGCGCGGGCCTGGCTGGCCGTGCTGCTGATTATACCGATGGCGATCCCGAAAGTGGTGGCCGCGTTGGTTTGGAACATTCTGTACAATCCGCTCATCGGTGTGATCAATTACGGGTTGAGCGTGATTGGGCTACCCGAAGTCAACTGGCTCTCGGACTCGACCAACGCACTCTTGGCCATCGCCATCGTGGATGCGTGGCAATGGGCTCCATTTGTCATCCTCATTCTGTTGGCGGGCCTGGAAGCTGTCCCTGGCAACTTCTACGAGGCGGCAGCAATTGAAGGGGCCAATCCACTTCAGATGTTCCGGCACATCACATTTCCCCTGCTGCGGCCATTCCTGACCGTCGCGGTCATCTTCCGTGCCATTGACTCGCTGCGAACATTCGATTATGTGTTCATCCTGACAAAGGGCGGGCCGGGGGTGTCAACGGAAACGGTCGATATTTACGCCTACCATATCGGCATAACGGAGAGCGGCGACATTTCGACCGCGACAGCCGCAGCATTGATCCTGCTGGTGCTGACGATCATCGGCGTGACCATCTGGGTGCGGCTCATGCGCTGGGGAGAGGAGTATTTCTAAGATGACTCAACGGTTTCGCCCTGGATGGCTTGGCCGATGGCTTGGCCGAGGGACAGTGTTTTTTTACCTGGCGGTGCTCTACTTCCCCATCTACTGGATGGTGACCATGGCGTTCAAGCGGCGGGTAGACATCACCACGCTGCCGCCAAAGATCTTTTTCGAACCCATTCTTGACAATTTTGAGTGGCTGTTCGTGCACCAGAACCTCATGGAGCCGCTGTTACGCAGCTTTTACGTTACGACTCTGGCTGTTGGGATTGCTGTCTTGTTGGGCACGATGGCGGCTTTTGCATTGTCACGTTACCGGTGGCCCGCGCAAAATCACATCGAATTCTGGATTATCTCGACACGTATGCTGCCGCCAGTCGCTGTTATCATCCCCTTCTACGCGATCTTCATTCAACTGCGTCTGCTGGATAACCTCAACGCGCTGGCGTTTACCTACCTCACACTGACACTTCCTCTGGTCACATGGCTGCTGTTGGGGTTCCTGCGCAGCATTCCCCGCGAGATCGATGAGGCCGCACGCATCGACGGGGCCAATTCCTGGCAGGTCTTCTGGTATGTGACCTTGCCCATTGCCCGCAGCGGCATTGCCACGGCAGCGGTGCTGGCCTTCATCTTCACCTGGGGCGAGCTATTCTTCGCCTTCATCATCATGTCTGTCAGCATTACGACGCCGGTTGCGCTGGTCTCGCTGACTGCGGTGGGGTTGGAGGTAAAGTACGGCGAAATGGCAGCAGCCGGGACGATTGTCGTCATCCCGTCGCTGGTGATGGCGATCCTCTTCCGTAACACGATTGTCAAAGGCTTCCGCAGTATGGCGGGTGTGTAGGCACCTTCTGGTTGGATCCGAAAGCGTTTTGCAACTTACAGATCGCATCGTGAAAAGGCTGGCCCGCGCCGGGGCCAGCCCTGCGTGAATGCTAACAATCAACCCATGTTATTCATAGCGCAGCACAGTGAGCGGTTTCTCGCCGGAGGCATCCCACGCGCTGGTAACCGCCGCGATCAAGGCCACCCCCGCGCAGAGCAGCATCAGCAAGAACGCCGTTCCAAACGGGACGGTCGATGACGGCGACTGCGTCACGGCGGCGAAAGCGACAAGCGCCACCAGCCCGAAACTGACCCCAATCAAGCCGCCGATGAAGCCGAGAATCCCATTTTCGAGCAGGATCATGCCCAGCACCCGTTCACGCTGCAAGCCGACCGATTTCATCACCGCAATCTCGTTGCGCCGTTCCATAGTGGCGAGCGCCACCGAATTCGCGATCACGACGCCACCCACGATCAAGCCGAGCGCAGCGACCATCGTCGGGAAGGCGGTGAACGCCTCCAGCACACTGCTGATCAGGCGCGTCAGAATCGAGGTTTCGATGGCGAAAATCCCCGGCACTTCGGCGAGCGCGCGGCGCAAAGCGGTCACTTGCGCATCGTCGACATCGACCAAAATGGTCACGAGCGTCGGTGATACCGCCTCCGGGAATGACGCCGCAGGCGCATAGGCCCCGGCTCCGCTGAAGTCAATTTCGAGTGACGCCGCCCGAATGCCGACGATCTCAAAGGTCACTTCCTCGGAGCGCGAACCGAACAGTAAGCCCTGGCTGGTGATTTCATAGGTCACGCGATCCCCGGCATTCACACCAATCCCGCTGAGGATGTCGTTGGCGGGCAGCACAAGCACCGGCTGATCCAGTTCATCGTTGGTGATGTCGCGCCCGCTGTCGAAGACGGCTTCGCTCTCGTCGAAGTTGTCGCGCGCCTGGATCGATGTCTCCAGGAAGACGGAGCTGAGGATACTCTGCTGAATCTCGCTTCGTTCCTCCTCAGTGCCATCAAAGATCGGCGGGAAGTTAATGTCGCTGTCGGTCACCAGTTGGCGCACACCCTCGCTGTTATAGGTGGTGCCCGTTTCGCTGTCGGTGTACGATGCAAGCACCGCGTTATACGCCAGCGACACCGATGTACTGTTCACCCCTTCGACACCGGCGATTATCGCCTCGACATCGTCAAGCTGGCTGAAGTTGGGCACCGAAATGATGACATTCCCGCCTGTGCCTTCCAGCGCAAACTCCAGAATGCTGCCGATGGACTGGGCAAACAGTGTGATGGTGCTGAGCGAGAACACCCCCACAGCCAACGCCAGCAGCGTGCTGGCCCCCCGGCTGCGTGCAACCAGCATTTGCCGCAGCGACACTTTCAGATCGACAAAGCCGAAACTCGGCAGGAAGCGGCCAACCAGCCAGATGATGAGCATCAGCATCAGGTAAATGATCCCCGCTGCGATAAACGCCCCAACCACGAGGCCGAACGCCGCCCCGAAGTCGCTGCCGATGATGCCCGTGACAATCGCGCTCACGCTGACGATGATGATCAGCAGCGCCAGGATCGATTGCAGGACGCCCGCACGCGGGATCGCACCCTGTGTAGGCCGCAAAACGATGTTCGGGCGCACTTGTCCCGCTGTGAGCGTCGGCAGGAACCCAAAGACCGTCGCCACCACGACGCCCACGACAAAGCCATTGATCGCCGGGACGGGCGCGAAGACAAATGTGATCTGCGACCCGAAGATCCCCGACACCACTTCCCGCAGCGCAATGGTCGCCCCCCAACCGAGCAGCACACCCACCACACTCCCGAAGATGCCGACGAGGAGGGCTTCGGTCAAAAACAGCAGCGTGATTTGTTCGGACTGCAAGCCGTGCGTTTTCAGCACCGCCACTTCCAACATGCGGCGGCGCACGATCACCTGCATGGTATTGATGATGCCGATGCTCCCCAGCAGCAGCGAGATCAGGCCCATGACCCCAACGAAGGTATCGATCTGCTCGGTCAATTCTTCGTTCTGGATGCGCAAATCTTCGATGGTCGTCGTCTCGAAGTAGGGGAAAGCATCGACTAGATCCGCAGCAAACGCCGTCCCCTGCGCGGGATCGGCCAGTTGGAAATAGAGGTCCTGTGCTTGGACGTCCACACCATCAAACAGTTCGACCGCCGCCCAATCGAGATAGTAGAAGCCGAACACCCCGGCAAAAAAGTCACTGAAGCCTTTGACTTCGTTCTCGACACTCGCGATCCCCACCACGTTGAATGTGGCGCTGGAACCGTTCAGTTGCACCGCATCGCCGACGTTGAGTTCGAGCAGTTCGGCAGTCTCCTCCCCCACGACGAGATCTGTGGGGGCTTGCATCACCTCCGCCAACGACTCGCCAGCCAGGGTGGCAATGTCACTGTAGAACGGGTAGACGTTCTTGTCGATGATGACGGCCTGCAACTGTGTCGCTTGATCGCCGCTGGCGACGTTGGTGAGCGCGGTGCCCGTGCCCGAACCGGTGAATATCCCCACCAGATCACTAGTGAAAATGCGATACGTGAAATCGATTTGCCCGGCGTAGGGGCCGCCATCGATCCAGGTTTGCAGTGCGTCAATCCCCTGGCCGGAGAGCGCATATGTGGCTACCGACTGCCCGAAAAAGCCCGCGCTGTCCTCAATTAAGCGGCCCGCTTCAACGGCTGCCGCGACAGCCTCGGCCAGGGCGGTGTCCTCCTCATCGAAGTCCACCTGCACACTGACATCGCCGCGATTGGTGTCTTGCAAATTGACTTCGAGCGTGTTGGCGATCATCAGGGCGAGCGTCTGCAAGCTGACGATGGCCGCCACACCCGCCGCAACACTCAGCAGCGCGAAAATGGTCAGCCGCCGGTTGACCCGGAGATCGTTGAAGGAGTGGGCGAGGTAGAACCGAAATTGTTCAAGCATCGTCGCCAGCCCCTACATCTCGTCCAGTTCATCGGCAATCAGAGCGGGGATTTCGCCCGTTCTGCGCTTTTCGCGCAGCGCCTCCACCGCCTCGCGCTGCGTCGTTGTCCGCACATCATCGTCTGCAACATGCCCATCAATGAGCATGATGATGCGGTCAACCTGCGAAGCGACATCCATGTCGTGGGTCACGATACAAACCGTCGTGCCGAAGCGCTCTTGCACATCGCGCAAAGCCGCCATGACCACATCGCTGGAGTGGCTGTCGAGGTTGCCGGTGGGTTCGTCCGCAAGGAGCAGGGGCGGATTGTTGGCGAGGGCGCGCGCAATCGCCACGCGCTGCTGCTGGCCACCGGAAAGCTGCGTGGGGCGATGATCCAGGCGCTCCGCCAGGCCAAAGGTCGTCAGCAGATCTTTGGCGCGTTCGTGCGGGTTGAAGGCGCGCTTCCGCGCAAACTGCACCGGCAGCGCCACATTTTCCAGCGCCGAAAGGGTGGGGATGAGGTTGAACGATTGAAAGACGAAGCCGATTTTCTCGTTGCGGATGCGCGTGAGCGGACGCTCCTGCATGGGCGCAATATCGACGCCGTCAATCTCGATAACCCCAGAGTCGGGTGAATCCAGGCCGCCGATAATGCCCATCATGGTCGATTTGCCGCTGCCTGAAGGGCCGATAATCGCGACAAATTCGCCGCGCTTGATCTCCAACGAGATGTGTCGCAGCGCCATGACCTTGACCTCTCCCGACTGGAAAGTTTTCACCACATTGTCGACACGAACGACAACATCGTTTGCTTGCATTGGGACGCTCCCCATTCTGTGATGTG
>JAADYY010000273.1 GCA_010092805.1 Chloroflexota bacterium
ACACTCACGCCCAGCAGCACCGCCCACATAAGCGCTCGCCAGCGACGTTGTGGTTTGCGTGCGATCTGCTTCCAGGTGAGCAGCAGCAGCGGAATCCAGAACCAGCCGAGCAGGTTGACATTCGTCCAGCCGACGCTGTTTTGCATGATCGGCAGCAGTTGGAACAGCACCCCACCGATCAAAGCTAAGCTGGTTGCGACGCCGGCATCGCGCAGAAACACAAAGATCAGGTATCCGGTCAATGTGTAAGCCACAATGAACACGAGCGTCATCGCGGCGACCGTACCCACCAACGGTTCGGCCAGCGCCCACACCGGGTACCAGGCCGCCGCCAACGTATGCAGCGCTAAACTCGACATCTGCGGTGCCATCACATAATTCGTGGTGTACACTGCAAGATCTGGGGTGGTCAGCGCATGGCGAAGCCACCAGAAATTCCAGTGGAAGAAGTAGTAATCGGTGACGCGCACATCAGCCACGCCGACGGTATGCGTTTCCATGTGGATGATCGGGTGGTAGAGCGCCAGCAGCCCCAACAGCGCAAAGATCGCCAGCGCGAGCGCTTCCCGTCTCAGCGCCATGTGATCGCCTGCGCGAACAGCAGATCATACAGCAGCACGCCCACCCGCGCGTGGAATTCGGCGCTGGCATGGGCATCGCGCGGCGAGACCATCCGCGCTTCCGGCGGCATCGCAGCGGCCAGATCAAACAGCTTGAGCACGCGATCACCGTAGCCGCGCAACTCAAACACCTGCGCCACGCGATCCACGTAGGCGATGCTGCCGACCGGGTCGTGCATATCCGGGAAGATGACCACACCCAAATCCGCGCCGCGCGCCTCCACCGCATCGATCAGCGCGTGGATCTGCTCCTCGTGGATCGCCCACACCACTGAGTGATCGTACATCGCGTGCAACCAGTCGATGTAGGGTTGTGCGCTCGCCCGTCGCCCCGTCAGCGCGCTCAGCCGCCAGTAGATGAAGTTGCCCAAGTACGACTCTTGTGCCCATGCTGGCAGATCCGCAAGTGGGTCGAGGCCCGGATCCAAGCCGATGCTGAGCGCCGCGTTTTCGATGTCATTGAGCGTGTATTGGATGATCACATGATCCGGTGTTTGTAACGGATGTGCCTCCAGATTAGCCAGTGTCTCGACGGTGCTTGCACCCGGCTCACCCAGGTTGATCACGGTGTAATCAGCGCCGAGTTGGTCGGCGAGCACATCACCGAAGCGGTCACGCGGATCGTCGATGCCCCAGCCCGCCGTGAACGAGTCGCCGACGATCAACACCGTCGTTTCGTCCTGCCAATCTGCCGCCATCCACTCACGATCCCGGTAGCCGAGGCTGTTGGTTTGCCAGTGACGATCCAGCCAATTATCGAGCGCCAACGTCGGGATGCCGTCCGATTCAGCGAAGAAGAAGCGAAAGTAGATCTCGCCCAGCACGAACATGCCAACGATCACGGTATAGCTGATCAGCAAGTTGGCACTCACGGCGCGCACCCGCCGCGACCGCCGCTGCGCCGCCCCGATCACCAGCAGCAGCCCAACGACAACGATCACCAGAACAAGACTTGTCATCCGCGCTCCTATTCGCCCGCTGCCCGCGTGAATCGCAGCCAATTGACGGCCAGCGCCAGCCGCCGCTGATCGTCACCTTGCCCGACTTCGGTAGGCACCCGCCAGCCATCATAATCGAACACAATCTCGACGTGTACGCCATCGCCGATCAACGCAGCCGGCAGTTCGAAGGTATATTCGGCCAGTTGAGCGGTGGCGACTACGACGGGCGCGCCGAGTGGTTGATCATTAACCCGGAGGCGCAGCGTTCGCGGCTCGTGGAACGCCTGCGCGGGGATCGTCAGTATGTAATCCGACGGCGGCAGATCAACATACAGCCGCGTTTGTGGATATTCACCCATCCAGCGCAGCGTCAGCCCAGAGATCGTCTCGGCCCAATGCCAACCCCAACCAATGTAGCGCTCATCACCGGGCGCGCCGATGTCGATTTCATGGACGCCGGGCGCGATCTCCGGCGGGGTACGCGGCGGACAGCCGTCCGGGTGCCAGGTGGTGCGATACGCCACCGCCGATCTCTCGACTGCAACAGGACACAGCAGATCAGGCAGGCTGTTGAAGTAGCCGAGGATCTCCTGCACCGTCGGCCCCACGCGCCCAATGTAATCTTGATGCACGACGATATAGCCAATCGGCCACGCATCGATCCGATTGCGAAGCTGCGCCTCAACCCGCTCCGGTTCCAGGTAGCGCCGCTGCCCCAACCACGCCAACATCGGGTCGTCGTAGAGCCAGTGCCAGAAATGACTCAGCGGCGCACGCGCAATGGTGCCGTTGAGCATCCGTTTGCCGTGCGTGAGGCCGTAGAACTGCGTCTCCATTGGCGCGAACTCGCCAACCCACGCCTCGCCGGAGCCACCCGCCACTGGCACCTCCACCACCGCGTAATCGTCGTATGGGGCACCGCGCTCCCGGCCCATCATCTCGTAGAATCCGTACACCGGAGCCGCCGGGCGGAGCGGCATCGGCTCGTAGATCCGCGCATCGATGAGCACGAGCAGCGTCAGCGCCGCCAGCAAACCCAACCGCACCGGCGTACGCTGTGACATCAACGGCCCCAACGTCTGCCCGACGAAGATCAGTGCCGGTAGGATGATCACCGGGGCAAAGCGCGCCGGATTGCGAAACAACCCGCCGAAAATTTCGTGCAGCGCGACATACGGCGTGGTGACGGTGGTTTCGCCCAGCGTGATCGACGGCCCAGCCGAGAAGATCAGGGGCGGTAGCATCACCGCGAACCAGAACCAGCGGATCGGTTTGTTTAAGCGGCGGCGCAGCGGCGATAAGCTGATCAGCAGCGCCGCTGCAACCGACGGCAGAATCAGCGCGCCCAGTGTCACCGAGCGGCTGTACGGACTCCAGCGCCAAAGATAGCCGTCGGGGAAAGGAATCCCTGCCGCATCCTCGATCCGCTGGGGCGACAAGCTGCTGAGATCATACGTGAGCAGGTGCGGCAGCGGCCCCGCGATCCACAGTAGGCCAAGTGCCAGGCCCACCGCCACGATCCCCGCCCCGACCAGCCGACCGCGCAAGCGCCCCGACCCCGCCGTGATGAGTGTCAGCAAGCCATACGGTACGATCAGGAAGGCGAGAAACAGGCCGTGCTGGTACTCGGTCATCAACATGCCGTAAAGGGTCAGACCCAGGACAAGTGCCCACACGAATGTGCGGCGCGGCTGATCGATTGATCGGGCGATGCGCCCCCAGATCACCAGAGCGAGCGGCAGCCAGAACAGACTCAGGTAGTTGATGTTGGTGACGAATACGCTCAGCAGCATGGCAGGCGTGAGCATGAAGATCATCCCGCCGCTGAGCGCCAACGATCCCGGCACCGCCTCCTGACGCAGCAGGCCGTAACATGCATACCCGCTGAGCGCCAACGCCAACACGAAGATCACGTGCATAGCGATTAGTGACCCGGCCAGCGGTTCGATCAGCGCCCACACCGGGTACCAGAACGGCGTCAGGGTGTGCAGCGCGAGGCTGGTCGTGGCCGGGAACAGCACATAATTCGTCTCATAAATGTTCAACCCCGTCGTGAGCGCGTGGCGCATCCACCAGTAGTTCCAGTGAAAATGATAATAATCGTGCGGCTGCGTCGCGCCGACGTGCGTGCCCGCGTGGAACAGCGGCCAGTAGAGTGCCAGGCACGCCAGCCCCACGAAAAACCCCGCGATCAGCAGGTGACGCCGCAGCTTACGACCCATCGGTCGGCTGCCCGGAGTCTTGCTGTGCGAAACGCACCCAATCGACAGCCAACGCCAGCCGCCGCTGATCGCCGCCCAGCCCCAACTCGGCAGGCACGCGCCAATCATCGTAGTCGAACACAACCTCGCTGTGGTCACCGTCGCCGATCACCTCAGCGGGCAGGTCGAACGTATACTCAGCCAGTTGATCAGTGGACACGGTGGCGGGCGTGCCAAGCGGTTGATCGTTGACGATAAGCTGTAGCGTGCGCGGTTCGTGGAACGCCTGCGCTGTGATCGTCACCGTGTAGTCGGCGGGTGGCAGATCGACATACAGCCGTGTCTGCGGATATTCGCCCATCCAGCGCAGCGTCACCCCGAAGACATCCTCTCGGTAGTGCCAGCCCCATCCGAGATGCACTTCATCGCCCGGCGCACCGATATCGATGACGAACTCACCGGGCGCAACTTCTGGCGGCGTGCGCGGTGGACAGCCATCCGGGTGCCAGCGCGTGCGATAGACGACGGCATCCCCCTCCACTGTGAAGGGGCACACCAGATCATCGTGTTGATTGAGGTAACCGATGATCTCTTGCAGCGTTGGCCCATCCCGACCGATCAAATTTTGATGGATGACGATGTAGCCAATCGGCCACGAAAAGATGCGCTCGCGGAGTTGAGCAGCCACGTTTTCCGGCTCCAGGTAGCGCCGCTGCCCCAACCAACTGATCATCGGGTCGTCGTAGACCATATACCAGAAATTCTCGATGGGTGCCCGCGAGATAAACCCGTTGACCATCCGCCGTGTGTGCGTCATGCCGTAAAACTGAAGCTGAATCGCCCGCGAGTCGCCGAAGAGCACCTCACCCGTGCCGATGCCTGTCGGCACCTCGAAGACGACATACTCGTCATACGGTTCGGCGGCCATCGTCTCGTAAAATGTGTACGGATAAGGCACTGGATCGAGCGGTGCCGTTTCGTACAGCCGGATCGAGACGGCTAGCGCCAAAAACGCGCCTGCCAGCGCAAACACTCGCGCTGATCGCGGCGGCAGTATGGCCCGCCCCGTAAGCAGCGGCGTCCATGTTTTCCCAGCGAAGATCATCCCCGCGATCACGAAGATCGGCGCAAGCCGCCAGGGCATCCGGAACATGCCATCGGTGATCGTATACAACCAACGATACGGCATCGGGATCGTCTGATCGCCAAGCTGCACCGTCGGCCCCAGCGCGAAGATCAGCGGCGGCAGCATGATCCCAAACCACAGCCAGCGATCCGGCGGCATCCGGCGGCGCAACGGCGTCACGCTGACGATGGTCGAGAGCAGAATCGCAACCGTCACGAACGCCCCAACCGACGGACGCGCCCAACTCCACCACTCATCCGCCATCGAGAGCAGGCCGCCAGGGAACGGCACCCCCGGTCGATCTTCGACGGGGCCGGGGACGAGTTCGCCGGAAAATTCCAGAATCGCGGGCAGCGGCCCGGCAAACCAGATCAGCGCGACCGCGACGCCAACTGCCACGATCCCCGCGCTGATCAATCGCACACGCCAGCGGCTGCGCCAAAGCGTATACAGCCCATAAGGTACCATCACCGCCGCCAGAAAGATCGGGAACTGGAGATCGGTGAGGAACAGCCCCCACAGCGCGATCCCCTGCACCAGTGCCCAGCCAACCGCTTGCCGCAGCCGCCCGCCATCAATCGCGGCGACGACCTGCTGCCACAGCAGCAGATGCGCAGGCAGCCAGAACCAATCCATGAGGTTGAGGTGTGTGTTGTAGTAAAAGTAGCGCGAGATCGGCAGCACTTGCAGAACAGCCCCGCCCAGCAGGGCGAGGCCGGGATGGACGCTTTCGCTGCGTAGTAGTACAAACAGCAGGTAGCCGTTGAGGAACGCGCCCAGAAAAATGATCACTGTGACGGCGTGGAGCGTTCCGGTCAGCGGTTCCAGCAGCGCCCACAGCGGATACCAGAACGCCGTCAGGGCATGATAGCCGTAGTTGCTCAGGTTGGGGAACATGACGAAGTCGTTGGCGTACACATCGAGGCCGGGCGTGTGCAGCGCGTGACGAATCCACCAGAAGTTCCAGTTGTAATTGAAGTAATCAAACCCGGCGACGTGTGTCCCCGAATGAAGCACAATCGGGTAAAGCGTGAGAAACGCCAGCAGCCCGAAGAATCCAGCCGCCAACCCATGCAGGCGCACCTGAGAGCGGGCAGCGGGCGCAGCGCGCGCTGGAGTATCAATCGTCAACGCCGAATCCATCCATTACCAATGACATTATCCGGAGATAGCGTATTGCGTTTGTTTGCCGCGTCATCATGCCGCCGATGTATACAACATAGGGAACATAGAGTCAATGTTGGTGCCCGGTGCGGATTGTGTAGCCTTTCACGTACGAAAGCTTGAACAATTCCAATCGACAGATACACTTTTAGCGGTACGACCTATACCCGTAATTTTCAATCACTTGTGTGAGGTAAGGCATGAAAAAGAACCGCTTGTTTGTCTTTCTGATCGTGTTCATGGTTGCCGCTGGCCCGATCATCGGCGGCGCGACCGCCCAAACGGAAATTGAAGGTGTCTGCATGATCACCAACGAGGGTGGTCGTGTCAACGATGGTACGTTCAACACGCTGACCTACGACGGGATGCTGCGTGCCGCCGAAGATTTTGACCTGGAAACCACTTTCATCGAAACGGTCGGGGCGGCTGATTACGAAGCCAACTTCGAGATTTGCGTGGACGAGGGCTTCGACATCATCCTCACGGTCGGCTTCCTGATCACCGACGCGACGTTCGAAGCGGCGCAAGCCAACCCGGATGTGCTGTTCGTCGGCATCGATCAATTTTACGGTGAAGCGCTGCCGAATCTCGTGGGCTTGCAGTTCCGTGAGGATCAAGGCGGTTTCATGGCTGGGGCGCTGGCCGCCATGATGACTGAGAGCGGGGTTGTCGGTGGGGTGTATGGTCAAGCGATCCCGCCGGTGGTTCGCTTCCGCACAGGTTTCGAGAACGGCGTCCGCTATATTGATCCCGATGTGACCGCACTCGGCGCTTATATTGATGACTTTAACGATCCGGCGGGCGGCGCTGCCACCGCAGAGCAATATCTGGGCGAGGGGGCCGATGTGATCATGGGCGCGGGTGGCCCCACAGGGTCTGGCGCGATTACGTTCGCAGCGCAGCAAGGGGCGCTCGTTATCGGCGTTGACCTGGACGAATATTTCACGACCTTCGGTGGCGGCGAAACCCCCGGCGCGGAAAACATCATTAGCAGCTCAATTAAGCGCGTTGATAACGGCGTCTACGATATGATCGCGGCGGCTGTCGATGGTACCGGCTTCCCGGAAAACAGCCTGTATGTGCTGGAAGTGGCGAATGAGGGCATCGGCTTTGCCCCGCCCAACGAAGCAGATGTGCCAGAAGACGTGACTGCGGATCTTGAGGCGATTCTCACCGGGTTGCAGATAGGGGAGATCATGACTGGGGCGGACCCGGTCACTGGGGCGCAGCTTGGCACCATCCGCCAAGTGCTGGAAGCGTCCGGTGACTTTGGGATCATGCTGGATCTGTACGAAGCTGCTGATCTGCTGGATCGTTTAGAAAGCCCTGGCCCAATCACCGTACTGGCCCTGACCGACGAGACCATCAACGCCGCGCTGTCGAGTTTCGGCATCACGCAGGACGCGCTGCGCAGCGATCCGGGGCTGCTGAGCACCGTGCTTCGATACCACCTGCTGTCCCCGGCAATCTATGGGCGTATCCTCAGCACAGAGACGACCGTCACAGCGGCGAACGGTGCGAACATCAACGTTGATGTGACCGAACGGGGCATTCGCTTGAACCGGAGTGCTACTGTCACCACCGCAGACATCAACGCCGCCAACGGTCTCATCCATGTGATCAGTCGTGTGCTGCTGCCGCCCGGCGTCGGTTGATCGGTAGATCACGCTACGCAGCAACTGTCATAAAGCATAGACGCTCCCGAACCAGGGAGCGTCTAGTGGTACCCGATGCACTGGCGGTCAGTAAATCTCGCTTACTTCTCGATGGGAAAACCGTTCATCATCCAGCGCATAGTGCCGCCTTTCAGGTTGTACACCTCGCTGTAGCCTGCTGTCACCAATTGCTCGGCTGCGCTGGCGCTGCGGTTTCCAGACGCGCACACCAGCACCACCGGCTTATCCTGCGGCACTTCGCTGAGGCGCGCGCCGAGCTTTTCCAGCGGGATGTTCACGGCACCGGGGACGTGCCCATCGCGGTATTCGCCCGGCGTCCGCACATCCACCAGCACATGATCTGCCTGACTTTCGACGAATTGACTGCGATACCCGGCGGCATCAACCACCTGAAATTGCGCACCCGCGCCGGGACGTTTGAATAGAAACGACATTGACAATTCACTCCATTGGATCAATCAGTGGATCAATCAGAATTACGATACGATACGTTCAACGCACCACTGGCAGCCCTGCATTCGCCCAAGTGATGATCCCGCCGAGGTTACTCACAGCGCCGTAGTCCGCCTGCGCCAGGATATTCGCAGCTTGTGTGCTGCGGTTCCCGCTGCGGCAGTACACAACGATGGCTGTATCGTTGGGCACCTCATCCAGGCGACCTGCCAGTTCCTCGACCGGGATGTTGATCGCGCCGGGGATATGGCCGCTGGCGAATTCTTCGGGCGTGCGTACGTCGATCAAAACATGGGCAGCATCAGCGACGACAAACTCATCTTGATAATTCGCTGGGCTGATGATCTGCGTCCCCGCTGCCTGAGATCCAGCAGCATTATTCAGAATGGCGAAAGCGCCGCCCACCGCTGCAATGATCACCACGATAGCCACCGCGATCATCACGGTGCGCTGATTGTTGCTTTGATTTTTGCGTGTCTGTCGCGATTTGTTTTTAGACATGGCCGTGTCCGTGTGTATGCTCAAGCCAACACTGCTGTCAAGCTTAAAGCAAAACATGCCTGCTAACCAAGCCAAATCGCTTATAATCACGCATAAGACGTGACTTATGGCAGGGAACACCCATGCTGAGCCTCCACAAACTGGAGATTTTCTCGACGGTCGTGCAGGCGGGCAGTTTCAGCGCGGCAGCCGAGCGATTGTACATGACGCAATCTGCGGTGAGCCAGCACATCCACGACCTGGAAGCGCGCCTGGGTACACCGTTGTTCAAGCGGGGGCGGCGCGGCGTCACACTGACGGTGGCGGGTGAAAAACTCCACACGTACACACAGCAGATTCTGCGGCTGGTCGCCGAAGCCGAGCGCGCCGTGACGACCGTTGAGAACCTGACCAGTGGCCATTTGCAGATTGGCGCGACACCCGGCGTGAGCACTTATTTACTACCGGAGTGGTTGCAGAGTTTTCAGCAGCGTTATCCCAGATTGACGATTGCGCTGGCCACCGACATCACTGCGCGGGTCGTGGCCGATGTGCTGGATTACAAGCTCGACATCGGGTTCGTGGAAGGTGAACTCACCGCCGTCACAGACGAGCGGTTGGGGCAGCATGTCTTGTGCGAGTTCGAATCGTTTGTGGTCGTCGGCCCCAACCATCCCTGGTGGGAACGTGACCAGGTGCCCTTGGCAGCGCTCGATGGCGAGCGATTTATCACCCGCCCGCCCAACAGCCAAACCGGGATTTGGCTCAGCCAACTCCTCAGCGAGAATCGCGTCCAACCGCAGATCGTCGGGGCCTTTGACAATCAAGAGACCATCAAAGCTGCCGTGATCGCGGGCACGGGCATCACGATTTTGCCGGGGTACGCCATCGCGCTCGAACAGCAACGCGGCTTGATCCGCGCGCTGTCGATCAGCGATTACGCGTTGCGGCGCAGCCTCAAGCTGATCTGGGAGCGTCGAACCCCATTGACGCCGATTGCGGCGGCGTTCCTGCGTGATCTGGCGGAATCTTTTCCAGATCTTGACAGCTCAATCCCGGTTTAGCCCGAAGTTGTGGGGCGCGCTGGCCCTTTTGCGGGCGGGATCAAGACGCCGACGGCCCACTCGTAGCCGTCCGGGTCGCGGACGAGTGTCTCGCGCCAACCGTGCCCTTTGTCCGCAGCCGCCGCGATGACTGCCGCGTTGGCGGCACGTGCGCGTTGTTCTACCGCGTCTGGATCGATGCCCAGCAGCCGCATCTGCGCGCCGATGCCGCGTGCTGTGCCGCTGCTGAGGTCAGCGTGCCAGGGATGGGTGTCGTGCGTGTGATCGGCGTGGAGCATTACCTCAAGCGGGCCGACGCGCAGGGCACCAAAGTCGATGTCGTAATAGTGAACTTCCGCTTCGAAAACGGCTTGATAGAAGTTGATGGCACGCTCAACCTCGGCCACCAGCAGATTCATCGAGATGGCTGGCAGCAGCGCCCCATAGCGATACCCAGGCATCCAGGGATCACCCTGGCGTAGTTTCTTCCCCATCTTCGTACTCCTCAAGGATCTCCGCGCAATGCGTATGAGCTTACCAC
The DNA here is from genome assembly GCA_010092805.1 of Chloroflexota bacterium. Lineage (GTDB taxonomy): Bacteria > Chloroflexota > Anaerolineae > Aggregatilineales > Phototrophicaceae > Flexifilum. The sequence goes on from JAADYY010000273.1 coordinate 10,246, forward strand.
ATCGCGGATTTGCCTAGCAGTGGCTAAATTCACAGCTTATTCACACGAAATTCGCGAAAAGAGAACGGCTTTCGCATCAAGAGATCTCTACAATGAAGGTGCGTAAATTCATCATTTTCATTACGCAAAGGTCATAGGATCATTTGACTACGGAGTGTTTCAGATTATGGAGATCAATTCTTATACCCACGATCACATCTATGTATTGCAGATGAGTGGGCGGTTCGACGCCGTGAGTGCGCAGGAGGTGCTCGATTGGCTCGATAGCCACCTCGATGTGCGCCCGGCGTGTTTGGTCGTGAACCTTGGGCTGGTCAGCTTCATGGACTCGCTGGCACTGGCTGTCATGGTGAAAGCCATGAAGCACTGTCGTGAGCAAGATGGTAACTTGCACTTGTGCTGCCTGAACCCCTCTGTGCAAATTCTGTTTGAATTGACACGATTGGATCGGGCGTTTGACATTTTTGCGACTGAGGAGGAAGCGATCAACGCCTTCACCGTGCTTCACCCTGACATGTAGCGGCGGTAGCGATTACGCAGATCCTGGGCAGGGAACCGCTGTCAGTGTCATAATAGCTGTCATGGATCGACAAGACTCATCGGCGCGTGATCTTTTGCATCGCGATTTTCCAACATTCCCCCAGGTCACGCACCGATGGTGTCTGCTGCGCGTTCGCCGCGCAGCAGCCCTCAACCGCAGAGGAAAGACTCATGCCATTACCGCTCGGACTCCAACTGTATACCGTGCGCGACGCCCTACAGGGCAATTTCGAGGATACGGTGCGTCGCATCGCTGCAATGGGCTATGCTGGCGTTGAAGCCGCCGGGTTTCCAAACACCGATGCCCAGACCGCCAGCCAGTTGTTCAACACGCTTGGATTACAAGTGCCCAGTGCGCACGCGCCGCTGCCCCTCGGTGATGACCAGGCCGATGTTCTAAGGACGCTGGAAACGCTGGGCTGTAAGTACATGATTTGCCCGTACCAACCGCCGGAAGAATTCACCTCAGTGGACGGCATCAAGCGCGTGTGCGACCGCCTGAACGCCGCCAACGACATTGCCCGCGCCAATGGGTACATTTTCGGCTATCACAATCACCACTTCGAATACATCCCCTTTGATGGCCAATACCCGTACCAGATCATGCTGGAAAACCTCTCGCCGGACATCGTCTTCGAGATCGATACGTATTGGGTGCAGACTGCGGGCGCAGACGTGAACGCTGTGCTGAACGAACTCGGTGATCGGGTGACGCTGCTGCACATCAAGGATGGCCCCTGCGTGCTGGGTGAACCGCAGACAGCGGTGGGCGCTGGCAAGATGGATGTCCCCGCGATCTTGGCGGCGGCCAGCCCGGCTGTCGAATGGCTGATTGTCGAACTCGATCACAGCGCGGGCGATATGCTGGCGGATGTTGAAAATAGCTACACATACCTCACGCAGAAAGGTTTGGCACGTGGGCGCGCCAGTTAAAATTGGGATTATCGGCTGCGGCAATATCAGCAGCACATATTTGCGCATTTGCAAAAGTTTTAAGATTTTGGAGGTTTACGCCTGCGCAGATCTCGATATGGAACGGGCCAAAGCGAAAGCAGCCGAATTCGAGGTGCCGCATGTACACACCGTCGATCAACTGCTTGCCGACCCGGAAATCCAGATCGTCGTCAATCTGACGATCCCGGCGGCGCACGTGGAAGTCTCGCTGGCTGCGCTGGCCGCTGGGAAGCACATCTATACTGAAAAGCCGCTGGCGATCACCCGCGCCGCCGGCAAGCAGATCATCGAGCTGGCGGAAGCCAATGGCCTGCTCGTGGGCGGCGCGCCGGATACGTTTTTGGGCGGTGGGCTGCAAACCTGCCGTAAGTTGATCGACGAAGGCCTGATCGGGACACCGGTGGCGGCGGTGGCGTTTTTGGCCAGTCATGGCCCGGAAAACTGGCACCCCAACCCAGATTTTTTCTATCAGGTGGGCGGTGGGCCGCTGTTTGATATGGGGCCGTACTACCTCACGACGTTGGTGCATTTGCTGGGGGCGGTGCGGCGTGTGACTGGCTCAGCACAGATCTCGTTTCCGGAGCGCGTGGCGACCAGCCAGGCGCTCAACGGGCATCGCATCCCAGTCGAGATCCCAACGCATATCGCGGGGGTGCTTGATTTCGCCGCCGGGGCGGTTGCCACGCTAATCACCAGCTTTGATGTGTGGGCGCACACGCTCCCGCGCGTCGAGATCTATGGTTCGGAAGGTTCGCTCAGCGTGCCTGACCCGAATACATTCGGCGGGCCGGTGCTGCTGCGTCGGGCTGATGACGCGGAATGGCGCGAAATGCCGCTCGAATTCAACGCCGACATCAACCGGGGTATCGGCGTTGCGGATCTGGCGTATGCGATCACGACCGGGCGTCCGGCGCGGGCCAGCGGTGCGCTGACGTATCACGTGCTCGATGTGATGGAGGCGCTCGGCGAAGCGTCAGAGCAGGGCCAGCACATCCATATCGAAAGCACCGTCGAGCGCCCAGCGCCGCTGCCAGTTGGTTTGCCGGTGGATGAACTCGATGGTGTCGGCTGAGCCAGCGAGCAGACATTGATCAGGCATTGATAGTGGGGTGCTCGGCGCGCCGAGTACCCCGCACAGCGCTGAAGGGCGGTCGCGCTTCGCAGCAGCGTTCGCTATAATCTGAACATGGTCGTTGTGCGCTCCACGATGATCATTGATTACCCCAGCAGATAGGTGACAGAGATGTCGGCCAGCCGCGCGCTTTACCAACTCCAAACGATTGATCTGAGCATCCGCAAGCACCGCAAACGTCTCCAAGCGATCCGCGCAGAACTGGGTGAAGATGAGACGGTCGCCGACGCCCGCCAGCGATTCGAGTCCGCCAGTGCCGATCTCAAGTCATGGCAGGTGCGCGCGCGCGATATTGACCTTGAAATTAAGCGTGTGGCTGAAAAAGCCAACACTACGGACGAAGAACTCTACGCAGGCCGCATCACCAACCCAAAAGAGCTTCAAGATCTAGAGCAGGAGAGCGCCTCGCTAAAGCGACGGCAGGCGCAGCTTGAGGAAAATTTGCTGGAAGCGATGATGGAAAGCGAAACACGGCTTGCCGAAGTGGCGGAACTCCAGCAGATTCTCGACGATGCTGAGTCCAAGTGGACAAATGAGCAATCTGATCTGGTGGATGAGAAGAAGCAGATCGAAGCCGAGATCAGCGGGCTGCAAGGCAAACGTGAGCAGGTGGTTGCCAAACTCGACAGCGACAGCCTGACGCTTTACGACCAGATGAGTGTCGCCAAGCGTGGGCGTGCCATCGCTGTGCTGCAGGACGGCAGTTGCTCCGTGTGTGGGGTGGAACAAAACACCGTGATCGCGCAGCAAGTTCGTCAGGATAAAGCGACTGTTTACTGCGTCAACTGTGGGCGCATCCTCGTTATCGTCTGAAACATCTCCCCAGCCGATCAGCGTCGGCCAAACGTCATTGATCCATTGCGTTGGCGTTGGCTGGCGGTGGTTCGTCGTTTGAGTATTTCGAATATAATTAAAATATCAGTCAACTTGCTTGACACTCGAATAGCGCAAGAGGTGAATAGTGTCCCGAAAAAGCCTGTTATTCTCGCTCATCGCGTTGACAGCGCTGCTGACGTTGTCGCTCAGCACGCCGGACGCGCTCGCGCAACCTCCCGATGCACTTCCGCCACAAGTGATCGATATCTGGCCGCTGCCCGGCGTCGAACTGACGCCCATTGAACCTGTCGCGATCACCTTTGACCAGCCGATGGATCAGGGCAGTGTCCGGAGCGCGTTCACGCTCGATCCGCGTGTGGCGGTCGATTTCGTCTGGGTAGACGACCGCACCCTCAACCTCACCCCAATGGATGAATGGCCGCGCGATCTTGTGCTCGCCGCCGCGATCAACACGGGGGCGCGCAGCCAAGACGGGGTTGCGTTGCGTGATGCCGTCCGCTTCGATCTCCAGACGATCAGGCCGCTGCAGGTCGCCGATGTGACGCCCGCACCGGGCACCGAAGGTGTAGACATCGATGCGCGGATCGTCGTCAGCTTCGACCGTCCAGTGGTGCCACTGGTCTCCACCGTCGATCTAGCCGATCTGCCCGATCCTTTGAACATCAAACCACCAGTCGCTGGGACGGGTGAATGGATCAACACCTCACTTTATGCTTTCACCCCAACCGAACCGATGGGCGGCAGCACCACGTATACCGTCACACTGCGCGAGGGGCTGACAAGTGTCGATGGGGCGCGCCTCGACGAACCCTTTGAGTGGGCCTTTGTCACGCTGCCGCCGGAGGTGCTGAGCGTGACGCCCAACGCCG
>JAADYY010000274.1 GCA_010092805.1 Chloroflexota bacterium
CCGGGATAACGTAGCCATAGCCCTTCAGCGTGGCTTGGGCTGGTCAACACGGGCTTACGGTTTCCCGCAAGCCACCCGCTGAAGCGGGTGGTCGTTGACCTGCGCCTATATTCTCCCCAAAGCCTGATCAATGTCCGCAGTGATGCGTTCAGGCCACTGCCTACAGTAGATCCCTACCAAAATCACCTCGGTCGGTCACATGGCCGATCTGATCGACGGCCATCACCGCTACCTCAGCCTTCGGCCCCGCCGTTGGCTTCGCTCGCAGGGGCCGAAGCACCCGAAGTGCCAGCCTCGGCCCGCCATTGAGCGATCAACCCCTTCATCTTGTCCATGTCGAGGTTTTCGACAAAGCGGAAATTGCATTGCAGCATCGGCGCGCGGTCGCAGGCGGCCAGGCACATCACATGCTCGACGGTGAACAGACCATCCTCAGTGGTGCCGCCCTCTTCCACTCCCAGATATTCCTTGAGTTCCGTGTGGAATTCGTCCGCGCCGCGTAGGGCACAGGCCAGGTCGGTGCAGACCTGAAGCCAGTAGGTGCCCTTCGGCTTCTCGCTGTACATCGTGTAAAACCCGGCAATCGATTTGACCTGCGTCGGGTCAAGATCGCACAGATCCGCCACTTCGTTGATGGCTTCCGGGCTAATCCAGCCGTATTCTTCCTGGGCGATATACAGCATGGGCATGACGGCTGAGCGTTTATCCGGGTATTTCGCAAACTGCGCGGCAATCCGATCCGCGTATTTTTCTGCCAGCATCGTTCGTCCTCTCTGGGTTAGCGGTCGCTGTCGCCCAGCACAATATCAATGCTGCCGATGATGCCCACCAAATCGGCGATAAAGTGGCCTTCGGCCATCTTGCCCAGCGCGCTGATGTGCATAAACGACGGCGTCTTAAAGTGAACGCGGCGCGGTGTGTTGCCGCCCGTGCCGTGCAGGTAGCAGCCGATCTCGCCGCGCGGGCTTTCGATGGCGACATAGACCTCTTCATCTGGCACCGAGAACCCTTCCGTCCACAGCTTGAAGTGGTGGATGACGGCTTCCATGCTCTGGCCGAGTTCAGCGCGCGGCGGCGGCACAAACTTGCGGTTATCCGAGCGGAACGCGCCTTGCGGCAGCTTGCTCCACGCCTGCCGAATGATGCTGAGGCTTTCCTTCATTTCCTCGATGCGCACCATGAAGCGGTCGTAGACATCGCCGTGATCGCCCAACGGCACATTGAATTCGTACTGCTCGTAGCCGCTGTACGGTTCCGCCTTGCGGATGTCCCAATTGACGCCGCTGCCGCGCAGGCTCGGCCCACTCATGCCCCAGGCGAGCGCCTGCTCCGGCTCCACCACACCGACGCCATACGTCCGGTCGATCCACAGCGGGTTGTTGCGCAGCAGCAGCTCGTAATCCTCAACTTTCGGCGGCATATACTCCAGGAAATCTGCCAACGCCGGGCCGAATTCGGCAGTGATGTCACGCCACAGCCCACCCGGACGGAAGTAACTGCCCATCATCCGCTGGCCGCTGAGCATCTCGAACATATCCAGGATGCGTTCGCGCTCGCGGAAGCCGTAGAGGAACACACTCATCGCGCCCATGTCGAGCGCGTGGGTGCCCAGCCACACCAGATGGCTGGCGATGCGCGACAGCTCCAGGCAAATCACGCGGACGGCCTGCGCGCGCGGCGGCACATCGAGTTCAACCAGCTTCTCAATCGCCATGCAGAACACCATATTGTTCGACATCGGCGAAAGATAGTCCATGCGGTCGGTGAGCGTGACCGCCTTCTCGTAGGTCTTCGACTCGATGTTCTTCTCAATGCCCGTGTGCAGGTAGCCGATATCGGGCAGGCAGGTGACGATCTCTTCGCCGTCGAGTTCCAGCAGCAGCCGCAGCACACCGTGCGTACTGGGGTGGTGCGGCCCCATGTTCAGCAGCAGCGTCTCGCCAGTCAGCGCACGATCAGAGACTAGGCCGCGCAGCTCTTCGACTTGGCCCTGCCAGGTTTGCAGTTCGCGGGCTTCGGCCTCGCGGGCGGCTTCCCGCGCTTCGGCACGGGCCGCAGCCCGGGATTGTTCTTGTGATTCGATTGCCATGATCCTCGATCCTTTGGCTCCGTCTGGCGTTGTCTGGGCTATGCTTTGGCGTAGGGCTTGTGCTGGTTGATGTCATCGACGTTGAACGAGAACATCGGCGTTTCGTAGCCCAGCGGGTAATCCCGGCGGTGCGGGTGGCCGTCCCAATCTTCCGGCATCAACAGCCGCCGCAGATCTGGGTGCCCTTCAAAGACGATGCCCATCATGTCGAAGATCTCGCGCTCCAGCCAGTTGGCGGCGGGCCACACCACCGTCAGCGATGGCATGACTGGCTCGTCTTCTTGCAGATACGCCTTCACGCGCAAACGACGATTGTAGAGCATTGAATACAGGTGTGTGCTCACACCAAACCGGCCCGGACGAGTCGCCTCTGGGTAGTAATCGACGGCGCTGATGTCCGACAGGTAGTTGTAGGTCAGGCCCGGCGTGTCGCGCAGGTAGCGGGCCACCGCCACCACCTGCGCCGGGTCAATGATCAGCGTGGTTTCGCCCCGAAATGCCTTCACGTCGAGGATGGCCTGCGGCATGGCACCGCGCACCGCCTCGACCGGATCAATCGCTGGAGTCGTCTGCATACGGTTATACCGGGCGCGCCCACTCGCGGATGCGGTCACCCTTGACCTTTTCGTGCAGCGTCAGGATGCCGTGAATCAATTGTTCGGGGCGCGGCGGGCAGCCCGCCACATACACATCCACCGGGATAATCTCATCGACGCCCTGCACCACCGCGTAGTTGTTATACACCCCGCCGCACGAGGCGCAGTCGCCCATCGAGATCACCCATTTGGGCGCGGCCATCTGGTCATAAAGCTGGCGCACGACCGGGGCCATCTTGCGCGTCACGCGCCCAGCCACAATCATCAAATCGCTCTGACGCGGGGTGGCGCGGTTGAGTTCCATGCCAAACCGCGACAGATCGTAGTCCGACGCCTGTGTGGACATCATTTCAATCGCGCAGCAGGCCAGGCCAAACAGCAGCGGCCACATCGCGCCCGTGCGGCCCCAATTCACCGCCGTATCCAGCGTGGTGGTCACCACGCCCAGGTTGCCTAACTTTGACGAGACTACTCCCATTCCAACGCTCCCAATCTCCACTCATAAATGAGACCAATTGTTAAAATGATGACAAAGATCCCCATGGCGATCAAGCCATAGACGCCCAGGTCGCGGAAAGTGACGGCCCAGGGCAGAAAGAACACCACTTCGATGTCGAAGAGAATGAACATCACCGCGATCAAGTAGAACTTCACCGGGTAGCGGCGGTTGGTCGGGCCAATCGGCTTCATGCCGCTTTCATAGGGGGCGGTCTTGCGCGTCGTTGGGCGGTACGGCCCAAACAACCGCGAGATCACCAACACGATCAACGCGACAACAATGGCGAGGACCAGCAGCACGCCAATAGGGGCGAATTGTTCAAGCACCATGCGCAAACCTCACTGAGGACATCTTGATTGTTACTTTTTTCGCAAATAAACTTAACCCAGATTAACATATTGATAGGGGCAAGTCAAGGCGATCACCGCCCCACTTTATGAGAATATTACCAGATTAAATCGGCAGGGTCAAAAAGGGGGCGGCAATCGGCCAATGGGGAGCGCCGCAAACAGCGGCGCACATACCCGGTGTGGTGGGGGCGGCAGATCAGCGCCTGCCGATGCGCGGCCCTGTGCGCTGGAGTTCGTAGGCTTGCTGATGCAGCGTCAGAATATCCTGCACGACGAGTTCGCGGTTCTGCGCGTGCTGGAAGACGGCTTCTGGCCCCACGCTGAACATATAGTGCGACCCGGCCACCACACGCACATGCGCGGCGGGGAATTCCAACTGACTCAACAGATCCATCATGGGTGTGAGGCCCACCAGCGAGTCGCGGTGGCCGAGCATCACCCGGAACAGATCCCAGCGCCGCGCGATCTCGCGGTTGTTGAGCACCCCCATCGCCAAAAAGGTCGCCGCGGTGATGCCGCGCGGCGTCGCCTGATACTGTGCAGTGTGGATGCGGCGCAGATGATAGCTGCCGCCCGAACAGACGGTGTCGATCATCTGCGGCTTGATGGCGCGCTCGATGATCTCGAAGGCGCGGATGCGGTTGACGATGCTGATGCCGATGCCCAACGCCGTGAAGAAGATCCGGTTGACTTCGTCATCCAGCAGCAGTGCCGGGGCCAGCGCCAGCCGCGTCTCTTCGCCGTAGCGCCAGTTGAGCGGGTTCAGGTAGAACAGCGTCGCCCCGCCCATGCTGTGCCCCACAAAGTTGATCACTTTGAGGTTGCGTTGGCCGGGCTGCCGCCGCAGCTTGAGCACATCGACCAGCAGCTCGATGGTTTTCATGGCGGCGGGTGGGTTGCACAGCTCCAGCGCGGGCGTGGTATCGACGAAGCGCGATTCGCCAAAGCCGTTGTGATCGAAGGAGATGGCGATCAGGCGCGGGTTTTGCGTCACCACCAGGCCGGGGATGCTCTCAAAAATCAGATGATTGCCCGTCCAGCCGTGCAGAAAGACGACGTAGCCTTCGACCGCTTCGCACATCACCTCCAGTTGCTCGTCGTCGGTGACTTTGTCGTCCGCCCAGGTGACTTCCCAAGCCATATCGACCAGCCCGGCTTCGATGAGCAGGCCGCGCCCGGTCGCCGGGGAGATGTAGCCTTTATTGACCAGATCGCTGAGGCGGTATTCGGCGATCTGCGTGCCAGGGACTTCGCCTTCGGTGCGCCGGAGGTAGCCGCGCGCCCACCCGAGAGGGCCGAACTTGCCAGCCGGGATCTGCTGCGGTTGTGTTGTCATCGAAACCTCCTTGCTGGAAACCACCCGTCTTTAGCGGGTGGAGGAAAGCACGATTGGCGCATGTAGCTACCACCGTGCATCGGACAACAGATCG
>JAADYY010000275.1 GCA_010092805.1 Chloroflexota bacterium
AAACTTATCTCGTCGTCGCGCTGCTGTACCTCACCCTCACCGTCATCGGCTCGATGCTCGTGCGCCTGATGGAACAGCGCCTGGAAACCGACGACCGCTGATCCGGCTTAGGGTGCAGCTATTGCGGCGGGGTAGATGGCGTACTGCCCGCTGCGGAAGGCGGGTGCGGGGCCGGGTTGGCGCGCCGCCCCCACGATCACGATGTAAGCGGCGTCCCACTCCGCGGCCAGCCCACGCAGATGCGCCAGATCCCACGTGCGGCCATCCCACCCTTGCCACACGGTCAGCGTGCGCGTGAACAGCGCATCGGCCAGGAGCGGCTCTACCCACAGCAGCGCATTGGCCGGCTCCCCGACGCTTGTGCGCAGGGAATGCGCCCGCCAATTCTCCACATCCGACGCGACGGTGTAGGCGGTCAGCACGCGCGCACCCGGCGGCGTCAGTTCGGTGATCCACGCGGCGGCGACGGTGTTATCGGCGTGGCGCGCCCGCTCCGCAGAATCGCGGGTTTGCACTGAAGTCAGCAGCAGCACGAACCCGATCAGCACACTCAGGCCGGTTCGCACTGGCTCCCCACGCGGCGATGGCACGATCATCACCGCAATGAGGATGACCATCAGCGCCGTCGGGAACGTCCCCCGGTGAAATTCCAGCGCCCCCGGCAGCAGATCCGGCGCGCGGAACAACACGATCACGGCGGCGGCCAGCAGCAGCATTGTCGCCAACCCCAGCCGGTCGAGCAAGCGGCGGCGCGCAGGCAGCAGCCCATCGAGGATGATCAGCCCGACGATCAGCGCGGCGACCGGGATGAAGTACAGCGAGCCGCTGAGGGCGAAAAAGACAGCCGCCATCAGCAAAGCGCTGAGCGGACGGCGCTCCGGCAGCGCCGCCACCGTCGTGAGGATCAGCAGCGTGAGGGCGGCGAACGCCACCCACACAAAGATGCGCATTGGCTGGAACTGCATCAGCGTGAGGTTCTGCGTGATGACCGCCGCGCTGCTCAGCCCAAGCCCGGCGACGACCCCGACGACGACCATCCCGGCCAAAAAGCGCGCCGCCGCGATCTGCCGGGCGAAGCGCCAATACGCCGCCAGCGTCACGGCCAGCAGCGCCAGCGTCGTCAGCCAGTTGATGACGGGTTGGCTGAGCGGCGAAATGTGGAACGAATCGCCGCGCCCGGCGATGAACAGCGCCGCCTCCGCTTCGGTGAAGTTCGGCGGCCCGAACAGCACCGTGTAGACGCCAGCGCTCAGCGCCAGCAGCCCCGCCCCGATCACGTTATTGCGTGTGAAGTCACGGCGCAGGCCGAACACCACGATCCCGGCGACCAGCGCAAAATGGATCGTGATCAGCGCATGAACGAAGATCGCGGCGGCAGCGATGATCCAGGCGGGCAGGTACGCGCGGCGCAGCAGCAGCGTCAGGCTGACGACGCACAACAGCCCCGCCACCGACCGGTGGATGATCTGCCGCTCGATGAACGGGCCGCCGCCCACCTGATTGTTGAACGCCATAAGCACAGCCGCCGTCATCAACAATGCGATCACCAGCCAACCGTCCGCGCCGGGGCGCATCGTCACGCCCAGGGCGGCCAGCGCCATCATCAGCAGCGCCCCCCACACCATGTACAGCACGAGCATCACATGCGGCAGGCTGTCGGTCGGCAAATCGGTGAGCTGATAAACGGCGGCCAGCGCGTCGTAAAACACGCTCGCGAAGCGCCCGATGCTCGCCACATACGGATCGTCGGGGAATAATTCAGCATCGGCGGCGGCCAGCACCGGCACCAGATAGCGCCCGGACTCGGCGTCGGCGTAGCGGAACGGACGGCCCACCGCCACCGCAGCCAGCGCCGCCAGCGTGAAGATGATCACCAGCGCCCAGCGCGCGGGCCGTGACCTGCGGGCCAAATCATCCGGCGTGATCATCGTCAGCCTCAAGCGGTGTTGTGCTGGCGCATGAAGGCGATGGCGCGGGTTTGCCACGCGCTGACCCCCGCCTCATCGCCCCAATTGATCAGATGACCGAACTGATCGACGGGCACGAATTCGGCGTTGGGGATCAATTCAGCGGCAAATTCGGCGTTGGCGAACGGGCTGTCGCCGTCGTGGCGGCTGTGAATGATCAGCGTCGGCGCGGTAATCGCGTCGAGTTCGTAATCCGGCGACGTGTACTGGTTGTGCATGTCGGTTTCCAGCCCGCGCAAGCGTGCGGCAATCGGCACCATCGCGTTCAGCAGTGCCGCATACGATTTGCGCTGCTGCGCGCTGCCCAACACCTGACTCACCAGCGTGTCGCGCTGCGCCGGGTCGAGCGTCGTTTCCGTCAGGTAAAATTGGTTGAGCACCTGCCGCGGGAACAGGCGTCCGGCCCAGTAGAGCAGCGCATACACATACGTCTGCGCCCAGGGTGCCAGCACGATGCGCCCCAGCGCGCTGGTTTGCTGCGCCTCGCTGAGTCCGGTTTGCCGCGTGATCGCCGATTTCAGCACCAGCGACTCGGTGCGGTCTGGGTAGCGCAGCGCGAATTGCAGCGCCGCCAGCCCGCCCGCCGACATCCCGACGACGATGACTTTCTCCAGCTTGAGCGCATCTATGAACGAAGCCATCACATCGGCCTGAAACTGCGGGCTGCCGTGATCCGCGAGCGGGGTGCGCAGGTAGCCGGGCCGCGACGGGGTGATCACGCGGTAGCCGGCCTCAACCAGATAGTCGAGGTAGAACCAGCCGTCGTGGGCCACCACACCGCCGTGCAGATGCAGCACCACCGGCCCCACCCCCACATCGCTGTATTCGACCGGGCCGCGCGCCGTCTCGATCACGAAACTCTGCGCGTCGAGGCGCGCCAGCAAACGACGCTGCCAGTCCAGCAGCAGCAGATGGAGCGCGGCAGCCGCCCCCCCGATGATCAACAGCAGGGCAACGATCCGGCGGACGAACGGGCGCTGCATCATCGAAACCTCCTTGCTGGAAACCACCCGTCTTTAGCGGGTGGAGGAAAGCATGGTGGGCGCGTGTAGCTACCACCGTGCATCGGACAACAGATCG
>JAADYY010000276.1 GCA_010092805.1 Chloroflexota bacterium
CGTCAATATGTATCTGCGCGACCCGGATGCCGAAACCCCCGCCAGCGATCTGCCGGGAGCAACGCCGTTGCTCAACTGGGGGGTGTACGCCGCCTTCGCCGGCACAGTGATCATCGGTATTCTGCCGTTCCTGCTCACCCCACTCACAGACACCGTCACCCTCACCGCGAACATCCTGCCGTAGCTGCTGCACTCACTGGGGCGAGCGCACACATTGGCGCTCGCCCTAACCCACATACAATCTTCCAAACACGCGCTTGCAATCCAACCAGGGTCATCGCATCAAAATCACCCCCGCGTGCTCACGCTTCAGAAGCGCCCAGCGACCGTGCCTGCGGCGCTGGGCGAGGGGGGGGCACGGCGTCTGGTAAAGCTGCCCGATAAATATATGATGCGATTGCCCTGGCAATTCCACGCTCCCTCTGCTGTCACCGCCCACAATCTGCTACAATCGGCACACATTAATCACGCATTGAAAGCGACCGCAACGTTATGGAGCGAACACAGCGCGACGGAATCTTGTTTATTCTGCTGTCGGTGGTGGGGTACGCGATGTTCCCGGTGTTTGCGCGGTCGCTGCTGCCGCGCGGCCTGGAACCGATTGATCTGGCGGTCTGGCGCTACGCCATCGCTGCCCCGCTGATGTGGCTGCTGGTGTTCGGCACAAACGCACCCGCACCGACCCCTGAGCGACCAATGCCGCGCCTGCTGTTGGTCGTCATGGGGTCAATGCTGGCGTTGGCGGCGCTGGCCGGGTTCAGCGGGCTGAGCATTCTGCCCGCCGGGACGTACGTGGTGCTGTTCTTCTCCTTCCCGGCGATGGTCGCGCTGATCTCGGCGTTTCTGGGCGAACGGCTCAGCGGGCGCGGCTGGCTGGCCCTGGGCCTGACGCTCGTCGGCATCAGCTTGACAGCGCCGGATTTCAGCGAAGGTCTCAGCGGCGAGAACGCACGCGGCGTGCTGATCGCGTTCTTCAATGCGCTGGTGGTCGCCATTTACTTCGTGATCGTCAGCCGGGTGCTGCGCGGCCAGCGGGCGGTGGCGCGGGCGAGTGCCTGGGCGATCACGGGCAGCGCTGTGTTCTTGATCGCGACGGCGTTGGTGTTTGGCGCGGGCGGCCCGCGTGATCTCGAAGAATGGGGGCTGATCATCGCAATGGCGGCGGTGAGTACGGTGCTGCCCGTGTTCACCCTCAACATGGGGTTGCAGCGTTTGGGTGGCCCACGTGCGGCGATTCTCGGCACAACCGAGCCGCTCCTGGCGGCGGTGCTCGCACAACTCCTGCTGGGTGAGCAGATGCTGCCGGAGCAGTGGCTCGGTGGCTTGGTGATCGTCTTCAGCGTGATTTTGCTGGAGAGCCGGCGGCTGCCGCAGTCCGCGCAGCGGGCCGAATCAGCGGCGGGCGGGGATTAAACGCAATGCCCCCGATCTTTGGGAGGATTCGGGCGCGCGCTGCGTATATAGTGGTAAATAGGACGAAAAATACATTGGGCAGGGAGGTTTATCGTGACGAAACGCAAACGAGATATGGTCTCTGACGAGATGCGCGAACGGCTGGCGACCAACCGTGAAGGGCGGCTGACGACGGGCCAATGGCTCGAAATCACCGGCGAGCCGATCATCCTGCTGCTGCTGCTCAGCGCGCCGCTGCTGTTTGTGCTGGGGCCGCGGCTGGCGGCGCTGGTGCGCTTCAGCCTGCCGCTGGTGCTGCTGCTGCTGTTGGCGATCTTGATCGTGCCAATCCTGGCGCGGGCGCGCCGCTACGCGCGCACGGCGGTGCATTTCACGCGGCTGCAAGCCGGGGTGCGCGCGCGCCCCTGGTGGATGTTCTGGCAGCCGGACATCTTTCACACCCCGGCAGATGAACCGGTGCGCTTCAGCAGTTGGTTGGCCCCGCGCCCGCCGCTGGCCATCAACCGTGAGTACCTGATCTATTACCTGGAGGAGCCAAGCGGTCGCCGGGTGCTGTTGAGCCTTGCGCCTGCCGATCACGAGGAGGCCGACCGCTGGCAGCCGACGCCGCAGTTCAATGAGCGCTACACGCGGCGCACCGGGCGGCAGCGCGCCCGCTGATCGCGGCGTGATCTGGTGCATACGAAGTTTATACGTTGTATCGACGCAGATTTTATACGGCGGGTGTATCTTCAGGGTGTAGTGACAGGGTTGACCCACAACCTAAAGGATAACCTGAAGGAGGTTAATCATGAGTGAGAACCGGATCACCCGCTTTAGCCCGGCGCGCGAAATGCAGCAGATGCGCGACTTGTTCGACCGCTTCTTCGATGATTGGCGTCCGTTCATGGATGAGAGCCGCCTGGGCAGCAACCTGCTGGCGCTCGATGTCCACGAAGACGCCAGCGGCTACACCATCCGCACCGATCTGCCTGGCGTCAGCTTGGAGCACATCAACGTGCGCAAGGACGGCGAGTACCTGCTGATCGAAGCGACGATCCCAGAGCAGACCGTCGAGCAGGAAGGCGAGCGCACGCTCATCCGTGAGCGTCGTTCCGGCAGCTTCAGCCGCCGGGTGCGCCTGCCCAACAACATCGACATTGAGCGGGCCGAGGCCGATTTCGACAACGGCGTGCTCACGCTGACGCTGCCGAAGGCCGCCGACGCGCAGCCGCGCACCATCGAGATCAAGCGCAAGGCGTAAGTGCCAGCAATTTTCAGCCCGTTTCATCAAGTTGGGTGAACCACAAGTTGGGTGAACACACCGGGGCAGCCGCGATCATGTGATCGGGGCTGCCCTGTTTGATTCGGGATCACGCCGGATCTTGCGCGGCTTCCGCCAGTGCAGGTGCGTCCTCGGCTGATTGTTCTGGATTGGGTTCTGGATTGGAGTCTGGATTGGAGTCTGGATTGATCCCCAACGTACGGACGGCGGGCCGGGTGGCGGCGTAAAGCACGACCAGCAGCATGAGCGTCCCCGCGCCGACAAACACCGCCGTGATGTCGATGTCCAGCAGCGCCCCGGCCAGCGCGCTCGACAGCGGCTGCACC
>JAADYY010000277.1 GCA_010092805.1 Chloroflexota bacterium
ATGATGTCGTATTCGAGGATGTTATAGAGCGTCTGGCTTTCGACATAATCCTGATGATCGGCCTGCTCTTCGGGATATTCCTCGCCGTTGCCAATCGCCCAGCCGACCTCCGGCGCGTAGCCTTCATCCCACCAGCCGTCCAGAATGCTGCAATTCAGCCCGCCGTTGTAAATCACTTTCATGCCGCTGGTACCGCTGGCTTCCTTCGGGCGGCGCGGGTTGTTCAGCCACACATCGACGCCATGCACCAGGTAGCGCGCGATGTTCATGTCGTAGTCTTCCAGAAAAACGATGTGATGCCGCAGTTCTGGATCGCGCGCCATTGTCGTGATCTGGCGGATGAACTCTTTCCCGGCGGTGTCGTGCGGGTGTGCCTTGCCCGCATACAGAATCTGCACGGGGCGGTCGGTGTCGTTGAGCAGCCGCTTCAGCCGCTCGAGATCGCGGAACAGCAGCGTCGCGCGCTTGTAGGTGGCGAAACGGCGCGCAAAGCCGATGGTCAATGCTTCAGGATCGAGGACTTCTTCGGCAGCTTCGATCTCGTGCATGGGCGCGCCGCGATGTTCGAGCTGGGTGCGCAGCCGCTCCCGCGCAAAGGCGACCAACTGCTCGCGGCGGCGTTCGTGCGAGCGCCACAGTTCTGTATCCGGCACGGCGTCCACATTCGCCCAGATGTCGTCGCGCCAGGGTTCGGTGCGCCACTGCGGGTCTAAGTAGCGGTCGAACAACTGCGCCATGTCATCGTTGATCCAGCTTTCGATGTGGATGCCGTTGGTGATCGCGCTGACCGGAACTTCGGGGGTGGGGAGCTGGGGGTACATCCAATGGAACAGTTCGCGCGAGACGCGCCCGTGCAGCGCCGCCACCCCATTGACGCTCGCCGAGAGGTTGAAGGCCAACACCGGCATCGAGAACAGTTCGTAATGCCCCATGTTCTCGCGGCCCAGATCGATAAAGCCGTCGCGGCTCAACGAGAGCGTCGGGAGGTAATCGGTGAAGTGCTCATCGATCAGGTCGAAGCCGAAGCGCTCCAGGCCCGCCGGAACCGGCGTATGCGTTGTGAAGATGTTCGACGCCGAGGTGATCTCCTTGGCCTGCTCGAAGCTCACGTCATGCGCGTTCATGTACATGCGGATACGCTCGAGCGCGAGGAACGCCGAATGCCCCTCGTTCATGTGGCAAATATCCGGGTGGTGGCCCAGCGCTTCCAGCGCGCGGATGCCGCCGATGCCCATCAGAATCTCCTGGCGGATGCGCTTGCGCCGATCCCCGCCGTACAGCCGGTCCGTGAGATCGCGATCTTCGGCCAGTTGATTGTCGGGAATGTTGGAATCCAGCAGGTAGAGCGGCACACGACCGACCTGCGCTTTCCAGATCACGGCGTAGAGGGAGCGGCCCGGCATCGGCACGCCAATCTTGATCGGGCTGCCGTCGGGGTTGCGCTGCAAGCTCACCGGCAGGTTGGCGTAGTCGTTGATCGGGTAGGATTCTTGCTGATAGCCGTCGGCGTTGAGGTATTGGCGGAAGTAGCCTTCCTGGTACAACAGCCCCACACCGATCAGCGGGATACCGAGGTCGCTGGCGCTCTTCAGATGATCGCCGCTGAGGACACCCAAACCCCCGGAGTAATTTTGCAGGCTTTCGGTGATGCCAAATTCCATCGAAAAGTAGGCGATGGTCGGCGCTGGTTCCAGGTGGCCGTAATGGTGGTCATACCAGGTCCCTTTGTGAGTCATGTAGGCGTCGAACTCGGCGATCACGCGGTTGTAATGCGCCATAAAAGCCGGGTCTTCACAGGCCGCTTCCAGCCGAGTCTGCTCGATGATGCCCAGCATGAGCACCGGGTTATGGCCGGTCTCTTCCCACAGATCGCGGTCGAGGCGGCGGAAGAGGGCAATCGCCTCAGAGTTCCAGGCCCAACGCAAATTATAAGCGAGTTCCTCAAAGCGCTCCAGCGGCGCGGGTAAATTGGGAACTACACTAATTGTGGCAATGGGTCTTACCATAATGGACGTTTGCTCCTGAGAGAGTTAGCGCGTTCGTTGGTCGAAGGCTGTCAATGATCACCACCTGTGCACCGCCAATCAACGTGTGGACGCGATTTGGGCACGTCAAGAAGGGCAACCGTAACAAGTGACCAAATAAGCATAACCCGTGTTCAAGAGACTTGGCAACCAAACTGGAGACATTTAGGGAGCATCAAAAGTGCCAATGAGCTTACCAAACTTTAACGCCCCAATGGGCAAGGGGATCCCGGTTGTGGAATGCCCTTGCCCCGACTGTGGCTGGAGTCTTGCTGCGCGCTTCAGGCGTGATCAAGCGCCGGGGACAATGACCTGATTGATGGAGTCTGTGGTCAGGTCAACGATCACCTGAAGGAGCAGGTCGCCGGTGTCGGTTATAAAATCCACACCGAACAGACCATTCCCCAGCGGTGTTGTGCGGGTGAACCACGCTGCGGGCAGGTCAATTTCCTCAAATACGTCCGCGCTGAAGGCCAGTGTCACCGCGCGGTCACGATCAAGCTGTTCACGGGCCGCCGCGTCGAATTCGCTGACGTTGTTGATGTCCAAAACCGCCAGGCCCGGCGATTCTGTGTCGTCTGGCTCGCCAACGATGACTTCGTAAAGATCCAGGCCGTTTTCGTAGTACAGCAGCCACGCCGCCTCAATCGGATTATACTCAACGTAAGGCGTCGTCGCGGGCAAATCAGCCAGCAGCGCCGTCACCGCCGGGTCGGCTTCCGCCAGACGGATAACTTCCGGGGTGCGCGCTTCGATCTCTGCGTCCGTCAGGAATTGCGCGACAACCGTATAGTCGATCATCAGCGTATCACGAGCGACCGCCGCTTCGCCCAGGAACATATCATCTTCATCGCCCGGTGCGAAAAACTCGACGAAAATGTAGGCTTCTTCCTCGAATGCGTAAGCCTCGTAATTCGGGAATTGGGCGAGCAGCGTGACGAAATCTTCGCTTGCGGCCACCAGGGCGATGGCGGCCTGCGCTTCTGGGCTGGTTGATGCCTCGCCAAAGTCATCCCCGCCGAGATTGATCGACTCAATCTCCAGGGTGTCCGCGTTGACGAACGCCTCACCCAACCAAATCTCGTCCTCGTCATTGATGACGAACAATTCGACGTACCAGTAGCCGTCTTCCATTTCGGTGTAGGAGCGGTAATTGGGATACTGCGCCACCAGTTCGGCAAAGGGTTCGCTGGCGGCCACCAGCGCGACAACATGCTGGGCGGCTGGGCTGTTATCGCCATCTTGTGCGAACAGCACCCCGGTGGTCAGCGCGAGGGTGAACAACAATGCAATGAGCGTGCGTTTGATCAACATGGTTGATTTACCTTTCATCATCTGTCGGAAGTGGTTGTGTGTGGGGCACCGCTGCGGCACCCCATGTAAGGCGTGTTTAGGCGGGCACCACCAAGCCCAGCGGCGTGGTGCGGAAGTTCGGGAAAATGAATTCGATGTCGGCGCTGTGCAGGCGGTTCGAGACGATCTCCGCCAACACGTCACGGTAATCGGTCGTGATCGCCAGGTCGCCGTCGGCGAGCGCTTCGGGGGCCATGGTCGGCCAGTGGGTGTAGACCTGCCCACCGTTGACGCCGCCGCCCATCAACATCATGAAGTTGCCGTGCCCGTGATCGGTCCCGGCGCTGCCATTTTCATCGATGGTGCGGCCAAACTCGCTCATCGTCACGACGGTGATGTGGCGCATCCGCTGGCCCATGTCGGCATAGAATGCGCTCAGCCCGTTAGCGAGATCTTGCAGCAGATAATCGAAGGTGCCGCCGAATGTGCCTTGCTGCTCATGCGTATCCCAGCCGCCGAGGTCGATTGCGGCCAGTTCCAGCCCCACATCGGCCTTCGTCATCTGCGCGATTTGCTGTAAGCCCATCCCAAACTCGGATTCGGGGTAGGCCGCGCCGTTGGCGGGTTCATACGCGACCGCCTGCAACGATTGAATCTGATCAAAGGTATCGAAGGCCAGCCGCGCTTGCTGATCAAGTTCATCCTGTGGTGCTTGAATGGTGTACAGATCGGCCAGCGCGCGCTGCATCCGCTGGAGTTCGTCGGGGCGGCCCTCCATATGGAAGTCTGCAATCGATTGCAGGGCCAGCGCCGAAACACCGCCCATCAGTGATGTGGGCAGCACCTGCCCCATCCCCACCGCGCGGAACGGCGATCCGTTGCGCGCTGCCGTCGCTTTGAGGTAGCGCGCCAGCCAGCCATCGCTCGCCGATTGCGTCCCCGGAATGCCGAATTCCATCATCATCATCGCGTCGAAGTGCGAGCGTGTCGGGTCGGTCAAGCCGGTTGCGTGAACAAACGCCAGGTCGCCGCCGTCGTAAATTGTCTTGAGCGGCAGCAGCGACGGATGCAGCCCGAAGCGTCCGTCCAGGTCAATGGCGGCTTCCGCGCCGCGCCCCGGCTCCTTGAGGTGCTGCGTGGGGCGGTTGTCGTAGTAAGCGCGGCCCTCGAAATAGGGCGCGACCGCCGCCAACCCATCGATGCCGCCGCGCAGGAACACAACGATCACAACTTCGCCGTTGGTCACGTCGGGCGTCTGGGCGAAGGCCATGCGCGGCATCCAGTTCGGCAGCACCGATAAGCTCACGCCGACCGCGCCGACGGTGCCCATTTTCTGAAGGAAGCTGCGGCGCGTCATGCCCGCAGGCACCAGACTTTTTTCCTGTGGCTCTGGGCGCTCGCCGCGCCGTGACAGCAGCGCCGGAAGCGACAATTTGCCGAGCCGCCGCCGCGCGCCCATGCTGTGGAGGGGGCAGCGCGTGCAATGTTTGCCGCCGCGTTTTGTGTGTGAACAGGCCATCTCAATTAATCTCCGTAATCAACTCAAACGTTTATCGGTGCGGTTCAGTGCGGTTCTACGCCGCTCAGTGCCATTGGAAGGCAGGCGACGCCAGCATCAGCCCGAAGAGCGTGCCCAGTTTGCGTGAAAGCAGCGCCGGCGTGACCGGAGTCGCTGCCCCTGCATCGTCGGATGCATAGCGGATAAACGTTTGCAGATCGGGGGCTGGCAGTTGATAGCCAAAGATCTGTGTGCTGACGTTGTCCACCAACTCGCCGACGGTGACTGGCCTGCCGATCAGCTCGTGCAGATGCACCCGCATCCCGGTGAAATCGCCGCTTTGCGTGGCTTCGGTGATGCGCATGGCGACATTCCAGCGCGCCAGCAAGCCGTTGGTGGTCATCCAGGGCGCGGCGACAGCCGGATAGCCGTTGGGCGGCAGCCAGTTGTAAGGCACCTGCCCAAGCCGCGAGAGATGCTCCTGAGCTTCTGGCGGCGTGGTGAATGACGCGCCCGCAGCGCGCATCGCCGCCACGTAGAATGTCAGCGGGCGGCGCAGCTTCTGGCCCGCCGATGCTTTGAACTCATCCGAGTTGAACAGGTGGCGCAGCACTGGCCTGATCTCGCCGTTGTTGGCGGTGAAGACGGCAGCGGTGCTGTTGACCAACGACTGCGGCGGCGTATCGCTCACGAAGTGGATGCACAGCTTACGGCTGATAAACTGCGCGGTGGCGGGGTGACGCGCCGCCATGTCGATCACGTGTAGGCCGTCTTCGATACCGCGCCCGGCGGGCAGCGACTCGCCCAGCACACGCTTTGCATCGGTGTCGTGTTCATTCGGGTTGAAGTGGAACCCGCCCGGTATCTGTTCGTTGACCTGCCACCCCGTGAACGCCCGCGCCACATTGACCACATCGTCTTCGGTGTAGCCGCCATTCACGCCCAGCGTGTGCAGTTCCAGCAGCTCCCGCGCGTAATTTTCGTTCGGGTGCTCGGCGATGTTCACGAAGTTATCCAGGTAGATGAGCATGGCCGGGTGTTTCGCGGTTTCCAGCACCAGGGTGCGGAAATTGCCCAGCGCATGATCGCGGATGGCCTGGTTGTAATACCTGCCCATATGGAAGATCTGATCTTCACCGGCCACATTGAAGTGATCCGACCAGAATTCAACCACCCGCTCAAGCAGTTGGCGGCGGCTGTGAACGGCCCGCAACAGCACCGCCGACAGCAGCGCATCAACCAGCAGGGCTTCCGGG
The DNA here is from genome assembly GCA_010092805.1 of Chloroflexota bacterium. GTDB lineage: Bacteria > Chloroflexota > Anaerolineae > Aggregatilineales > Phototrophicaceae > Flexifilum. Next base: position 6,072 of record JAADYY010000277.1, read on the forward strand.
TCGGCGGTGCTGTACAGATCCGGCAAACTCAAGTTGAGAACGGCGGTGTAGGGCCGCAGCCGACTGTCGGCTGCGCCGTCGTCGATGCGCTCCGGGGTAAGCTGTTCCTCCAGGTACGCCTCATAGCCCACTGCATCGATTGCGGCGATGGCGTCGGGCGTCGCACCCCAGGTGATGCGGTTGAGCAAGTGGATATTCGGGGGGACAAGCGCCGGGTTGGCCTGAATGCTGGGTGGCACCCAGTGCAGCGCCTCGGTGCTGCCAACGGTCAGTGCGCTGGCCGCTGCCGCCGCACCACCGATCTGTAAGAAGGATCGTCTTGATAGGGTCATGCTGTTTCCAATCCTGCTGCTGTATGCAGATACTCACAGCATAGCTCGGCAGCTTGACCCTGCGTTGACGCGCGTGTGACGAAATCGTCAAATTTCGCGGATCACTATGGAGACGACGACCTGGCGGCTACAGATCATCTTCGAGGCGGTTGACGAGCGCTGTGGCCTGCGGCAAACCGCGCGCTTCGAGCGCGTGAGCGGCGTCCAGCGCAAGATCGCGATCTCCCCAATACACATAAAGCTGCGCAGCCGAAAGCAGCGCGCTGGTTTCGGCTGCATCCGCCCGCA
>JAADYY010000278.1 GCA_010092805.1 Chloroflexota bacterium
CCAACTCGCCCGGATCGGCGTCAATGAGACCGGGCAGATGTCCATGTTCAGCGATGCGGAACTCGCCAGCGGTGCGAGCAAGCCCATCGCACCGCCAGACTTCCCGCTGATCGTGGTGCAGGATGAGGCGGCACTGGCGGCGTTGGTCAAGGCGTTGAGCAGCGCAACGCTGATCGCGTTCGACACGGAGACGACCAGCCTTGACCAGATGGCCGCCGCCCTTGTCGGGATTTCCCTCTCGGCGGACGGCGAGACCGGCTATTACATCCCGGTTGGGCATCGCAGCGGCCAGCAGCTTGACGCCGCAACGGTCATTGAGGCACTGCGTGGCCCCTTGAGCGACCCAAACATCCCGAAGGTGGCGCACAACGCCAACTATGATCTGGTGGTGATGGAACAGGCCGGCATCAGCGTGACGCCGCTGACGTTCGACACGATGCTGGCCGAATGGGTCTGCGATCCGGGGAGCACGCGGCTCGGCCTGAAAAATCTGGTGCAGAGCGAACTGCACATCACCATGACGGAGATCGACGCGCTGCTCGGCTCTGGCAAAAACCAGATCACGATGGACGCGGTGGAGATCGAGCGAGCGGCCCCCTACGCCGCCGCCGATGCCGTCTATACCTACCAACTGCATGATCGGTTGCAGCGGCACCTGAACGAGATCGATGATCCCCCGGCGGTCGATCCGCTGTGGGGCACAGAGAACCCGCCGACACCGCAGGATGTCTTCAACCAGCTGGAAATGCCGCTGCTCCCGGTGATTGTATCGATGGAACGTGCGGGCGTGCTGCTCGATACCAGCGTGCTCAAAGAGATGAGCAAGAAGCTCAGCGCTGATCTAGCGGCGCTGGAACAGGAGATCTACGGGCTGAGCGGCGGCTATGGCGAATTCAACATCAACAGCCCCAAGCAGCTCAACGATGTGCTGTTCGGCAAGCTGGGCCTGAGTGTCGAAGGCATCCGCAAAACGGCGCGCGGCTACTCGACGGCGGCCAGCGTGTTGGAGAATCTGCGCGGCGAGCACCCGATCATCGAGAAGATCCTCGGCTACCGCGAGCTGAGCAAACTCAAGGGGACGTATGTCGATGCCCTCCCCGCGCTGATCAACCCGGCGACGGGGCGCGTGCATACCAGCTATAACCAGGCGGGCGCGAGCACCGGGCGCTTGAGCAGCAGCAACCCAAATTTGCAGAACATCCCCATCCGCACCGAGATCGGGCGGGAAGTGCGGCGCGCGTTCGTCACACCGCCAGCGAGGGTGCTGCTGAGCGTCGATTACAGCCAGGTCGAGCTGCGGATTCTGGCACACGCCACGCAGGAACAAACCCTGCTCGATGCGTTTCATCAAGGGCAGGATATTCACGCAACGACGGCGGCAATTGTAAACGGCATTCCGCTGGACCAGGTGACTTATGAGCAGCGGTCGTTTGCCAAGCGCGTCAACTTTGGGCTGTTGTACGGGATGGGCGCGTTCCGCCTCGCCCGTGACAGCAATCTGACGTTGGCCCAAGCACGTGAGTTCATCAATACGTATTTCGAGCGGCTGCCGAACATCAAGGCCTACATGGATCGCACCCCGAAGATCGCCAAGGAGCACGGCTACCTGACGACGCTGTTCGGGCGGCGCAAACGTTTCCCCGGCTTGAACGCCTCGAACCACACCGTGCGCCAGCAAACCGAGCGTGAAGCGATCAACATGCCGATTCAAGGCACAGCGGCGGACATCATCAAAAAGGCGATGATCGAGCTGGCGGCGGCCTTACAGCAGCAAGGCCTCGGCGGGCGGATGATCTTGCAAGTGCATGACGAATTGGTGCTCGAAGTGCCCGAAGATCAGCTTGAGCAAACGGCGGCGCTGGTGGTATCAACAATGGAAAACACTTACGCGCTCACAGCCCCACTGCGCGCCAACGCACAAGCCGGGCACAACTGGCACGACATGGCCGATCTCGCGGTCTGATTCGAGGCCGTTGGCAGTTAGAAAAAGGTTAAATTACAACGTGTCGCAGGTCGCTTGTGTTGCCAGCCAAAAGACCGTGTTATACTCAATTAAAGCGAAGCAGCTTTCTTCTCATTGCGACCGTAACGGACATCATGCAAGATTTCATCGACTTGTCGGCGTGGTCGGGTGAAGCGCTCCGACAACTCATCGAATTAGCGATCCATCTCAAGACCGAATGGCAAGCGGGCGGCAATCGGCCCGTGTTGCACGGTAAAGTCTTGGCAATGGTTTTCCAGAAACCATCACTGCGCACACGTGTCTCGTTTGAAGTGGGCATGTTGCACCTGGGCGGCCATGCGATCATGCTTGGGCCGAACGAAATTGGGTTGGGGCAGCGCGAAAGCATCGCCGATGTGGCGCGCGTGCTGTCTGGGTACGCCCAGGGAATCATGGCGCGCGTTTTTGACCACACCCATGTGACCGAACTCGCCGCGCACGCGACCGTTCCCGTGATCAACGGGCTGAGCGACGATCAGCACCCGTGCCAAGCCATGAGCGACATGCTGACGATTTACGAGCATTTCGGTCGGCTGGATGGTTTGCGGATCGCTTACATCGGCGATGGCAACAACATGGCGGTTTCGCTGGCACAGGCGGCCATGCACTTTGGCGCGCAGTTCGCGTTGGCCGCACCGGAGGTTTATCAACTGCCGGCCCAGGCCGTTGCGGCGGCGGTGGCGCTGGCAAACTCGACCGGTGTCACCCTTGAGCAGCATATTGATCCGGAAGCCGCTGTTCGCGGCGCGGATGTCATCTATACGGATACGTGGGTGAGCATGGGGCAGGAAGGCGAATCGGCGGCACGGCTGGCAGCCCTGCGACCGTATCAGGTCAACGAGCGGTTGATCAGCCAAGCGCGCCGCCACGCCATTGTGATGCACTGCCTGCCCGCTCACCGAGGGCAAGAGATCACCGATGGGGTGGCGGACGGGCCGCAGTCGGTGATTTTCCAACAAGCGGCTAACCGGCTGCATCTGCAGAAAGCAATTCTGGTTCAGTTGATGCGTTAATGGCACAGCGGGAAAGTATACAGGGACGAAAGATGGCTGGAAATCGTGAAGCCTACGAGCGCGCGATGAATGCGGGGCATAATGCCGCCTGGGATCAAGATTGGCCGGAGGCCGTCGCATATTACGCCGAAGCCATCCAGGAATTTCCTGAGGATCCAGAGGCACACATTCATCTGGGCCTGGCGCTGCTGGAGGTCGGGCGGTTGGAGGATGCGCTCAAGGTGTACAAACGCGCGCGGCAGTTGGCCCCCGACGATCCCATTCCGTTAGAAAAGAGCGCCGACGTGCTCGAGCGGATGGGGCGTTTGCGGGAAGCGGCGCAGCAGTATATCAGCGTATCGGAAATCTATCTGGCGCAGCGTGATCTCGACAAGACCATTGGCAACTGGGAACGCGCCACCCGCCTCACCCCAGGCCTCGTCGCGATCCATGCCAAGCTAGCGCAGGCCTATGAACGCATCGGCGACAAGAAAAAGGCGATTCATGAGTACGTGAATTTGGCCTTCAATTTTCAGAGTTCCGGCGATACCGACCGCGCCATCCGCGCCATCCAGCGCGCACTGCGGCTCGAACGCAATAACGCGCAGCTCATGAATTATCTGCGGGCGCTGGAAGCCGGCGAACGCATTCTGCCGCCCAACGAAGATGGCCCGGTCGTTGCGGCGCGCACCAACGGCTTTGATCGCGACAGTGACGGTGGTCGTCCGGTCGTGGTGGCCGAAGAAGTCGATCCGCTGGGGCCGATGGGCGAAGCGATGACCGACGCGCTGGGGGTGCTGGCCATCCACGTCATGGAAGGCGACGCCTTCGCGGTGGCAGCAGATGCGCTGCAAGCGATGGAAGCGCACCGTCAGGGCGACCATGACTCGGCGATTGCCGCCTATCTGCGTGCGGCCCCGCAGGTGAATCATCCGGCGTTGAAGATGAACTTAGGCGGGCTGTTGGTGCTTGAAGATCGTGCTGATGAGGCCGTCAAGCATCTGGGCGAGGCAGCCAATCACCCCGGGCTTGCCGCTGGCGCGTTTCATGCGTTGGGGCAGGCCTACTACAAGCTGGGCAAGCAGAAGCAAGCATCGCGCTTTCTGCTCCAAAGCCTTCAGACCATCGATAGCAATCTGGCACTCCATGACAACGAAGCCCACGAACTCTCGTCGATTTACGAGCAGTTGGTGATCACGATGAACAACCTCGCCGAAGAGTCGCGCGCGGCCATCAACCAGCGCTTCATTGATCTGCTGCAAGGCAAAAACTGGAAACAGCGCATCGAGGACACCCGCCGCCAGCTCGAAGAGACGATGCGCGAACAAGGCGAACAAGCCGTCGTCGACATTCTGTCGGAAAAGAGCGGCTCCAAACTCACCGAAGCGATTGGACGCATGGATCGCTATCTGCGCAGCGGCCTTTACACCCTGGCGATGGACGAAGCCCACAACGCCATCGAATTTGCGCCCAACTACCTGCCCATCCACATCCGCATGGCCGAAATCATGATCCGCGAAGGGCGGGTGCGCAACGCCATCAGCAAGTACAACACCATCGCGCGGACGTTTCTGGCGCGCGGTGAACTCGACCGCGCCGCCGAGATCCTGGCGAGCGTGCTGGAAATGGCCCCGCTGGACATTTCGGTACGCGAGAGCTTAATCGAGCTGCTGGAAACCGAAGAACGCTGGGATGAAGTGCTCGATCAATACATTGATCTGGCCGATACGCATCATCAGTTGGGTAACTTCGATACCGCCCGTGAGACTTATGTCAATTCAGAGCGCATCGCCAACCGCGTAGATGCCCCCGTCGACAAACTGGTGCGCATCAAGCATCGCATCGCCGACATCGACCAAACACGTCTCGATACACGGCGCGCCCAGAAGATCTACGAAGAGATTGTCGAACTCGCGCCGGACGACGAACGCGCCCATCGTATGCTGATGGAACTGCACTACGGTCAGGGCAACACGGTTGAGGCGGTCCGCCGTCTGGATAAGCTGCTGGGCATTTACGCCAAATCGCGGCAAACCGAACGCATCACTGAAGTCCTCGAAGAACTCGTCAAGACTTACCCCAACGATATGGGGCTGCGCTCACGGTTGGCGGCCATCTACAGGCAGTTGCGGCGCAAAGCCGACTCGATTGTGCAGCTCGACGCGCTGGGTGAACTTCAGCTTGAGGCCGGCTTGCACCGCGAGGCCGCCTCGACCATCCGCCAGATCATCGCGATGGAACCGGATCACGTTGACGACTACAAACGCTTGCTAGCGCAGCTTGGCGGTTAGCCGGTTGAACGGATGAACTGATATTGTGGAACTGTTGTGGATTCTCAACAGCCTGACGCCGCAAGCCCTCATCGATATTCTGTTGGTGGCGCTGCTGTTTTTTGGCCTGAGTTTTTTTCTGCGCGGCACGCAGGCAGTGGCGCTGCTGCGCAGTCTCGTGTTGGCATTGGGGTCGCTCGTCCTGATCGCCAATCTCTTCGACTTCCTGGCGCTGCGCTGGCTGCTGGAAGCGCTGGTTCCTGTGCTGATCGTGGCGATACCGATCATTTTTCAGCCGGAACTGCGCCGCGCGATTGGTCAGCTCAGCCGCTTCGGCATCATTGTGGAGCGCCAACCCGACGCCACCCAGAGCACCGGCATCATTGAGGCCATCTGCCAGGCCGCCGAAAAACTCTCCGAGCGGCGGCACGGCGCGCTCATCGTGCTGGAACGCAAGCAGAATCTCGAGGAGTATGTCCGCACAGGCATCGCGCTGAACTGCGATGTGAGTCCGCAGCTTTTGCTGACGGTGTTCTGGCCCAAGACCGAACTCCACGACGGCGCGGTGATCATCGATGGTTCGGGGCGGATTGCGGCAGCGGCGGCGGTGCTCCCGTTGTCCTCCAGCCGCAACATCACCGCGCCCAAGCTGGGCACCCGCCACCGCGCGGCGCTCGGCGTCACAGAGGTCAGTGACGCCGTTTGCGTGGTGATTTCCGAAGAGACGGGCCGCATCTCGATCACCAACGCCGGGCGCATGATCGCCCGGCTGGACACAAGCCGCCTACGCACGATCCTCAACGCCTTTTATGGCCCGGAGCGCTCACAGCAGCAGTCGCTGTGGCAGCAGGTCCGTGACTTTGTCCAGTCCTGGCTGGATCGTGTGCGTGATCAACAGCCGAGTGTGTAATGCCACAGTCGCCGCCGCTCCGACGCGTGATCATCGAGAACCTGTTGTGGTTTCTCGGGTCGCTGGCCCTGGCATTGCTGGTGTGGATGACCGCCGCCGCCCAGACAAATCCCGTTGAGGAGTGGTGGCTGTCGGCCCGCGTCCCCGTACACATCGAACATGATCCGAATCTAGTGGTCATCGGCCCGGAGCAAACCGCCCGGCTGCGTGTGCGGGCACAACGCTCGCTGCGCGATGTGCTCGGCCCCAGCGATTTCGAGGTGTGGGTTGATCTCGCTGATGTCACGGAACCGACCGCCCCTGACGCACCGATCAACGTCGAGCCACGGTGGCGCGTCACCACGCAGCGGCAAGCCACCGTGATCGATCTGGCCCCAAGCCGCATCGCGGTGACACTCGAACGGCTGGATCAACGACTGGTGGACGTGCGCGAGCAAATGACCGCTGAGCTGCCCCTCTCCTACGCCCTGGACTCGCTGCTGCTCGAACAGCAGCAAGCGATGATCAGCGGCCCTGTCAGCGCCGTCGCGCGCGTGATCGAGGCAGAAGTCGTGGTTGATCTGGCGGAACGCACCGAGTCGTTTACGGTCCCCGCCCGCGTTGTGCCGCTCGACGCGCTGGGCGAGGAAGTCACCGAGGTCACTGTCGATCCGCAAATGATCATGGTGACAGGCATCATCTCGCGGCGGCAGATCGTCGAAGTACCCATCAGCCTGAACCTCGTCGGCGAAGTCGAGGAGGGCTTCACGCTGGGCGATGTGGTCTTCAGCCCGAATGTGCTGTTCATCAACGGCCCGCCCGACCTGCTGGAGACGCTGCCAGAAACACTCTACACAGAACCGATCCTGCTGAGCGGGCGTACCGCCGATTTTGAGGAGATCGTGTCGGTCGCGTTTCCCGACCCGGCGCTGCGCAACGCGACCGCAACCGAGCCGCGTGTCACGGTCACGGCGGAAATTGACGCGCTCATCACCGTGACATTCGAGAACCGCCCGGTCACGATTGTGGGCGCAAACGTAGACGATCAGTTCGCCTTGACCCCTGGCGAAGTGACCGTTCGCGTCACCGGGCCGGAACCGGAGATCGAACGGTTGACTGCCGACCAAATCCAGGTGCAGGTCGATGTCAGCGGCATCACCGACGTAACGCCCCAACGCCTGACGCTGGAAACCCGCATCGAGCGCGATGGCCAAAACGGCAACGGCAATGTCAACGTCTCGGAGGTCCCGTCTGTGATCGATGTGCAGCGCATCGCGCCAGAAGCGACGCCGGAACCGCCCACGCTCGCTGTGCCCAACTGACACCGGGGTTCCATCTCCCCAACCCCACGCCGATCTGCTAAAATTAGCGATCTAACGCTTCCGATTACCACAGGTGAAAACAGATCATGGCGCGCAAACCGTTGGTGGCGTTGGTGGGTCGGCCCAACGTTGGGAAAAGCACCCTCTTCAATCGCTTGGTGGGCGAACGGCTGGCCGTCACCCACGATATTCCCGGCACGACGCGCGACCGCTTGCAAGGGGAATTTGAGTGGCGCGGGCGCTTGTTTCGGGTGGTGGATACAGGCGGCATTGAGGTCTACCAACCGCGCGGCACCCGCGATGAAAACCCACTGGCCGAAGGCAGCATCGAATTTGTTCCAGAAATCAAGGCGCAGGCGCTGTTAGCTGTGCAGGACGCCGACGTGATCGTCATGCTGGTCGACAGTATGCACGGGGTCACTGCGGCGGACGAAGAGATCGCCGAGATTCTGCGGCGCACCCATAAGCCGGTGCTCATCGCCGCCAACAAAGCCGACCACATGAACCGCTTCGACGACAGCGTCGAGTTTTACGGGCTGGGCGCTGGCGAGGTCTTTCCGATCAGCGCGATACACGGGTTAGGCGTTGGCGATCTCCTCGATGGTGTGTTCACCGCCGCCGAGTCTGAGAGTGAACTCAACGCCGACGAGGACGAGCGTGAACACCTCAAAATTGCTATCGTTGGCCGCCCCAATGTCGGCAAAAGCAGTCTGCTCAACCGGCTGTTGGGCAACGACCGCGTGATCGTCAGCCCGATTGCCGGGACGACGCGCGACGCCATCGATACCGACATCAAATATCATGATGCCCCTGTCACGTTGATCGACACCGCCGGGATTCGCAAGCGCGGCAAGATCGAGCGCGGTGTCGAGCAGTTCAGCGTGCTGCGGGCGCTGCGGGCCATCGACCGGGCCGATGTTGCGCTGCTGCTGATCGACGCCACGACCGGTATCACCGAGCAAGACCAGCACATTGCTGGCTACGTCCTTGACGCGAACAAAAGCATTGTGATCGTCGTCAACAAGTGGGATGCTGTCGAAAAGAACGCCTACACCATGACGGAGTTCGATGCCGCCATTCGCGAGAAGTTCGACTTTGTGCCCAACGCGCCCATGATTTACATCAGCGCGCTCACCGGGCAGCGGATTCATCTGGTGTTGGAAACGGCGCAGCGTGTGTGGGAAGCGCGCCATTACCGCATCCCGACGGCGGAACTGAACCGGGTGATGCGTGACGCGGTGCAGAAGCACCCGCCAGCCTTAAAGAGTACCCGCCGCCTCAAGCTCATGTACGCCACACAGGTCGCCGTCGATCCGCCGCTGATCCTGTTTCACGTCAACGATCCCAAGCTCGTTCACTTCACGTACAAGCGGTATCTGGAAAACCAGATCCGGGCGGAGTACCCGTTCGAGGGGACGCCGCTGCGCCTGAGTTTCCGTGCGCGCGGCGGATTGAAAGATGATTAGCCGCTGAGGGCGTCACCCCTTGACGGCGGCCCTGAGTTCGTAGGCACGCACCGGCTGCTGACGCCCCTTCAGCTTGAGATCGCCGATGACTTCGGTCTCAACTGCGTC
>JAADYY010000279.1 GCA_010092805.1 Chloroflexota bacterium
ATCATCGCCGACATTGCCGCCCAAATTGAGCGACTGCCAGGGCGCTGCGCTCACGCCGCCATGCCGGGTGAAGACGCCGTGCGTGAGGTCGGGCCACATCTCGAAACGATAGTAGATCAGGTCATCGTGCTGGATTCGCTGCACGGCTGCCTCGCCAGAGTTTTTCGCGGTCAAGCTTTGCGGTCGATCAATGAAACCACAGGGACATTATAGCGAGCTTAAGCGCATGTCATAACGGTGAAGAATCGTGGCGCGCAACTTGGGGGCACAGCGCTGAGCCATGCCCCCTCGCGTGTGGTGTATGCCTAACGAATGATCACCGGGGTGGACGTTGGGGTGTTTGTCGGCTGCTGGTGTTGTGTATTGACAGTGATGAAGATGAGCCGGGTTTCACGTGCGCCGGTTTGCAGAATGACCTCCAGGCGATAGTTGCGGCTGCTGGTTGGGCAGGCTTGCTGCGATGCATTGCCGACCACGCCTTGCCCCTCGAAATACACCTCGCGGATGTTTTGCGTTTGCCAGGAGAAAGTGACACATTCGCCGAGCAAGATCGTGTCGCGATCAACGCTAAACGCAATGAACGGCTGGCCGACCGCTGGAGGTGGGGTCGTTGGGATAGGCAGGGTCGGCTGGATGACGGTAGGTGCAGTGGTCGGGGTGGGCGGCGGCAGCGTGGGCTGGGGCGTGGGCACAAACACGGGTACGCGCAGCACTTGACCGATGCTGATGCGGGCAGCGTTCTCGATGCAGTTGCCGTCCTGAAGATCCAAGAAGCTGACACCAGGGATACGCGCAGCGATGCCGGAAAGCGTATCGCCGGGTTGGATGGTGTACTGGAATGTCCAATCCGCGCGCGGGGTGCAGGAGTCCCCGCCTGTCATCGGGGGATCGGTGGGGTTGCCACCCATCATCGGGTCCCCACCGTCCATCATCATATCATCGCCGCCTTCGATGGGCTGTGGCAGCGGCGGCTGTAGGGGCAGCAGTTGCAAGGGCGAAAGGGCGACATCATCCACAACATAGGGGATGGGGTCGGAGGGTGCGCCGCTCACAAGGGGTAGGCCCTGCGCATCGTCGATGAAGTTCATGAGGGTGCCAGAGCCGGGCGGGACATTGACCACACCGCCGAGCGCGGCAACCGTCACGTCGCCCTCAAGCACCGATAGAACCATCTGTTGGTTGGCGTTCATCGTGAAGTAGAGGGTCGAGGCGAAGCTGACTTCTGCGCCGTTGATGGTCATGGTGACCTGCTGGCCGGGCGGGCCTTGAATCAGCACAGCGGAGGGCGGCGCGCCGTCGCACGCGATCCCTTCTGCGAGGTTGGCACGCACACGCACCGCGCGCATTTGGGGATCTTCGGCGGTCACTTCCACGTCGCCGAACATCAAGAACGTGACGAGTGCCCCCGGCAGGGTATCGTCGAGGTTGGCCTGCGCGCGCATCACCGCTATCCCCCAATTGTCGAAATCTGGGTTGAAGGCGGTGGTTTCCAGGCTGCTGATCAGGCCGAGATCAACCAGCTCGCCGGGCTGCCCGAACTGCGCAGCGGCCTGTTGGCGGAATTCAACGCGCACCAGCCGATGACCGTAGCAGGCCTGGTTGCGCCCGATGGCTTCGCACGACGGGCCGACGGTGGTGAGCGCGAGATCGACCAACTGTTGGCAGGTGGCGTCACGCTGCGGCAGATCTTCGGGCGGGACGGTGGGGACCAGCGAGTCGAGGACACTGGGAAGGCTGGCATCTGCGGTGGCGACGGGTGGCACGGTGGGGGCGTTGGACTGTGGCTCGGTCACCCCGCCCGTGATGGCCGCAAGGGTCGCCTGAAGATTCAGGGTGTCCGGTTCGCCGGTGGGCTGCGCGACCGTCAGCGCGTCGCTGTTCCCCGCGAAGGCAGGGAGCGACACCCACAGCCAAGCCGCAGCGAGCACCACGACCAAGAGTAATCCATAGCGTTGTTTCATGGGGCGTTTCTCCTGGGACTGATAAATTGTCTTTCATGGAAGTTTGTCACTATTGTAGTCGCAGCACAGATGACGGCAACTGCACACGGCGGCTGTGTGATCAATCTTCGTTGAGGACGTAATACGATCCGCGTTTCGCGCCCATTTTGCGGAGGATGTCTTTTGTCACTAAATCGACGAGATCGCGGCGGATCGTCTCGGGGTGAACGTCTGGGCAGAGCTGCTGCAAGTCGCTGTTGGTGATGCGGGGGTTGCCGTCGTGCAGGTGGATCAGCGCGGCTTCCTGGCGGGGATTGATCGCGGTGCCTTTGTACGCGCCATTGAAGCGCGTCGACTTATCGACGGCGGGCGTTTCGGCGGGGGCGTCTGCGCTCTCGACAATGTCATTAAACAGCTTGACCTGGAAGCCGCCGTCGGTTTCGGCGAATTCCGGGGCGCGCAGGTGCTGCGACCGCATCAGCGCAATCACCCGATCGACGCCGTAGCCCAACCGCTCGATGAAGCCCATATCGGAGAGCACCTGCACAATCACCGGGTTGCGTGAGAAGCGCTCCTCACGGATGTTATCGAGCGTCACCGGGCCGGGCAGGTTGCCGGGGCTGGTGACTTCCATGCGGTTGCGGAAGATGAACAGCCGGATGCCGTCGCCGCTGATGCTGTAATCGCGGTGCGCCACCGCATTGACGATCAACTCGCGCACGGCTTCCAGCGGGTACTCGAAGTTTTCGGCGCGGGCCATCGTCCGCCCCAACGATACCCCTTTGCGCAGGTTGTCGATCAGGAAGGTCTCGGCGCGGCGAATCTGATCGGGCAAGGCCCCCACGATGTCATCGCGGGTGAAGTTATCACTCATGATTTCGCCCGCAAAGCGCACGGCGGTGATCTCGGCGCTGCGGACGTAGCGCTGCGGGTCTTTGCCGAACAGCAGGACACCCGCGTTGGTGGGGTGCAGTTGATCGTGGTGCTGGATCAGGCAGCCGCGCTTGAGCAGCAGGTCTTCCGGGGTGCCGCTGCTGCCCATCCCGGCGCTGTAAGCACGGATTTTGTCCCAATCGAGGTCGTTGGGGGACGCATCGCGCGCCACTTCCGTTTCAAAGCTGACCTCGCCGCGCTCGATGATCAGCCGATGAAGATCGCGCGTTTTGAGGACTTTGTTTTCGGTGCCCTGACGGTAGAGGTAGCGGCCCGAATGGGCATAGACGTGCGGCATCCCTGGCGGAATCTGCGCCGCAATCACCGGGCGGTCGTTGAGATCGCTGAGGTGAACCGCGCGCGGCAGCGGAATGAGCAGCGGCGGCTCAATCGAAAGGGCGGCCTGCACGACCCGGTCGATGGCGTTGTCGGCATCGCGCACCCCGATGATCGCACCCGTCGGCCCGATGATCCCCAGCACAAACGTGCCGCCCCGGCTGTTCGCCATCGCTGTGAGAGTCGCTGCGATGCTGTCGAGTGGGGCGGTTTCGCCCAGCCAATCGAACTGCTCGGAGCGCCCCTGCTTGATCGCGTGCGATAGGGTGTCTTCGGGGCTGCTCATTCGCTTTCGGCGGCCTCTGTCTCTGGCGAGTCTTTCTCGCGTTCGCGCCGCAGCCGATCGCGCTGCTTCTCGCCCGGTTCGGCGTCCAACAGCACGTGATCCAGCACCTCGTCCATCGTGCTGACCGTGACGATCTCCAAATCGGCGAGCGCGTCTTTCGGCACATCTACCAGATCTTTGGCGTTGTGCTCCGGCAGGATCACGTGTTTGATGCGGGTGCGGCGGGCGGCCAGCACTTTCTCCTTGATGCCGCCGACGGGCAGTACCTTGCCCCGCAGCGTCACCTCGCCGGTCATCGCGTAGTCGCTGCGGACTTTGCGCTCCGTGAACGCCGAGATGATCGCCGTCGCTAATGTGATCCCCGCAGAGGGGCCGTCTTTCGGGATCGCGCCTTCCGGTAGATGCACGTGTACGTCGAAGTTCTCGAAATCGTCGTGCGGCACATCCAATTCTTCAGCGCGCGCGCGCATATAGCTCAGCGCCGCCTGGGCCGACTCCTGCATCACTTCGCCCAACGATCCCGTCATCATCAGCGATCCTTTGCCGGGCAGCACCGACACCTCAATCGTCAAGATGTCGCCGCCAAACGGCGTCCACGCTAACCCGGTCGCTAGGCCGATGGCGTCTTCATCGTTGGCACGCATCTCATCGAACTGCGCCGGGCCGAGAAAGCGTGCCAGATGCTTCGCCGTGATCGTGCTGGGGTGACGTTTGTTTTCCGCTACCAGCCGCGCGATCTTGCGGGCAATGTTGGCGATCTCGCGGTTGAGGTTGCGCACACCCGCTTCATAGGTGTACTCGCGGATGATCGCTTGCAGCGTCGGTGTCTCGAAGCGCAGCGGGCGCTCTTTCAGGCCGTGCGCCTCGATCTGTTTGGGGATCAAGAAACGCCGCGCAATGGCGATCTTGTCCTCTTCGGTATAGCTGGTGAACTCGATGATCTCCAACCGATCCATCAGCGCAGGTGGCAGCGGGTCGAGGTCGTTGGCGGTGGTGATGAACATCACCTGCGACAGATCGTAGGGTACATCGAGGTAATGATCCGAAAAGGCGTGATTCTGCTCTGGGTCGAGGATCTCCAGCAGCGCCGCCGCTGGGTCGCCGCGAAAATCCATGCCCAGCTTATCGATCTCGTCGAGCATAAAGACCGGGTTGACCGTCCCGGCGCGGCGCATCGTCTGAATGATGCGCCCCGGCAGCGCACCGATGTATGTGCGGCGGTGGCCGCGAATCTCGGCCTCGTCGCGCACACCGCCCAAACTCACGCGCACAAACTCACGGCCCAGCGCGGTGGCGATGCTGCGGCCCAGCGAGGTTTTGCCGACGCCGGGCGGCCCCACGAAACACAGAATCGGGCTGGCTGCCTCTTGATCGGGGGCGAGCTGGCGCACAGCGATATATTCCAGGATGCGATCCTTGACTTTGGGCAGGCCGTAATGATCGCGCTCAAGGATCGTCTGCGCATACTGCACGTTCGGCTGTTCATCGCTGCGCTTTGTCCAGGGCACCGAAACCAGCCAGTCGATATAGGTGCGCACGATCCCCACTTCCGGGGCCATCGGCGGCATCATCGCCAGCCGTTCGAGTTCTTTCAGTGCCTTGGCATGAATCTCTGTGGGCAGCGCGGCCTCAATGATCTGCGTGCGGATGTCTTCCAACTCCTGCTGGAAGACATCTTCTTCACCCAACTCCGTCTGGATCACGCGCATCTGCTCGCGCAGGTACATCTCGCGCTGGGAGCGATCCATCTCCTGATGCACCTGGCTGGTGATTTCGTCTTTGAGTTCAAGGACGCTCAGCTCTTGCCCCAGCACCGCCGCGACTTTTTCCAACCGTTCGTGCGCGTCGAGCGTCTCCAGAATCTGCTGGCGGTCTTCGAGCGGCGCGTTCAGTGTCGAGATGATCAGGTCGGCCAACCAGCCGGGGTGTTCGGCGTTAATGGCGAACACCAGCACCTCATCGGGGATACTTTCGTTCAACTCGACTGTCCGGCGGTACAGATTGAGCACCGCCTGCATCATCGCGCCGGTTTTCGGGTTGTCGCCGCTGGTTTCGGCCAGTGGGCGCACTTTTGCCACCAGATACGGCTCTGTGCGCACAATCTCAACGATTTCGACGCGCCGCCGCCCCTGGGCCAGCGCGCTCTGGCTGTCGTCGGGCATCCGCAGAATTCGTCCCAGCGCCATCTCCACGCCCACCGGGTAGAGATCATCCGCGCCGGGTGCGCTGATCGTCAGGTCGCGCTGGGCCACGCCGATTAAGGTCTCATGGGCGTGCAGGGCATGTTCGGCGGCGGCCAGTGTTTGCGGATCAAACAGCGCCACCGGCGAGACAACATTTGGGTAGATGACCTGATCGCGCAGCGGCAGCAAAGGACGTTCGACCAAACCGTCAGCATCCAGTTCGGCATTGTGGATTTCGTAAAATTCGGTGGTGGTTGTCGAGTCAGTCAAATGGTCGTCCTCGTCGGGCGCGCAGAGTGTCTATCTCAGGGGTCACAGAGCATTTTACACTAGACCATCTGTACGGTAAAGCCCGTTGCGCGGCGCGGTGCAGCGCACCCCCCACGAGCGCCACACCAAACTCTGGTCAGGGGCGCGCGGGTAGGCTACACTCGCGGCGGTTTGATATAGTGATGAAAGCTTGTGATGTGGAGACGCGCATCTTATGCGTATGCCTGTTTGGTTAACCCTCGCTGCCGCGCTGCTGGCGGTGATCGTTGTGGTGATTGTCGGTCAGCAAGTGGTCGCGCCGCAGCGCCCGCTGCTCGCAAACGCGAACTTTGCGCCAGAAGCGATCACGCCGAATGCGGACGGCGATACCGATGTGACGCTGTTTTCGTACACGCTCTCGCGCAACGCCCAAATTTGGCTGTCGCTGGAGGCAGCCGACGGCACAACCTACTTTTTCCGCGAGAATCAGCCGCGCATCCCCGGCGATTACCGGGTGGCGTTCAGTGG
Source organism: Chloroflexota bacterium (assembly GCA_010092805.1). Lineage (GTDB taxonomy): Bacteria > Chloroflexota > Anaerolineae > Aggregatilineales > Phototrophicaceae > Flexifilum. The sequence goes on from JAADYY010000279.1 coordinate 6,456, forward strand.
CGTCGTCGACGGATTCCGTTTGCCTGACGACAACTTCGAGGGTGAGGTGCTGCGCCGCCTGATTCCGGATGGCGCGTATACGTGGCGGCTGCGCGCGGTCGCCGACGATGACGGCGAATCCGCTGAACTGACTGGCACCCTGACGATCAGCGACGGCGATTCGCCGCTGCCACTGCTCCCGGAATTCACCGTCTTCCCGCAGGCATTCACACCGAATCAAGATGGCATCAACGACCGCACGCAGATCAATGTGTTCCTGAGCAAGGACGCCGATCTGGATGTGTATCTACAGCCGGAAGACGGCCCGCCGATCTTCATTATGGAGCGCCAGGACGTGGCGCGGCCCGGCGAGGCGGGGCGGCACAGCTACGATTTCGATGGCGGCGTCGATCTCGGCGCTGATCCGCCGCCGGACGGGACATACACGGTGGTCGCCTTCGCCCGCGATGCGGTTGGCCAGGAGATCCAGCGCACCGCCGAACTGACACTCACCGATGGCGGTAAACCGCTGGCGCAAATTCTGGCGCAGCCGAGCGGCGCGACGGTCGTCTTTGAGGGGCGTCCCTATGAGCCGCGCTTTTTCACCGACTCCGAGCAAATCGGGGAGCGGGTTGAGCCGCCGACCGACCCCGGCGCTTTCAGCCTGACGACGCTGACGCTGCCATTGGGGGATCTGCTGGTGTTTATGCTCGTCGTCGAAAATTACAGCGACGTGCCGATCCGCACGACGGGGCCGGAACCGGGCACTGTCTATGAATGGGAGCAGCGGGCGGCGACCCTCGATTGGCTGGAAGAGTCTGGGGCGTGGCGCGTGGGCATTGACTGCCAGGCCGCGCCATACGACTACCCCTGGCGCTGGGCGCTGGGCACTGACGAGACGCTGACCCAGGTGGAAGACCCAGATACAGGCAACATCTACCGCTATTTGCCGGCAGGCGGGCGCAGCGTTGTGTGGGGCGCGGTGCGCATGACCGAGATCACATCGCGCAACCCGCAGGCGTGCTGGGCCGGGCTGATTCATGAGGATGTCGAGATCAGCTTGCGCAACCGCAACGTCGGCGCGCGGCAGATCGAATTGGTGGATGTCGCCGAATAAGCTTCAATTAACGGAGTGGTCGTTGCTGTGGGCGCGCAATGACGGTAGGATACGAACAGCTTAAGGTGCTGCGATTGGGGGCGAAGCGCATCAACGTGAACATCCACACGAAAACCAACGTGATTACCCGCCGTTATCTCGTGATTTGTCTGGTCTGCTTGCTGATCGCTGGCTGTCGCGGCGCGGGCGGTGGCGGCGGCCCGGCCCCGACTCTGCGCCCGACCACCACCCCGCGATCAACGGCGCTGCCAGCGGTGCCAACCAACATCCCGCCCGGTGAGGCGGACAACCCGTTAAATGTGGCGATCATTCGTCCCACCGGGATCGGAGTGTCGCGGACAGCGGTCAACTCGGCGGCGGAAGATCTAGCGGCGCAACTCGCCGAAGATTTCGACATCGCCGTTGAAGTTGACTTGGTGGACAGCGGTGCGGAAGCGTTGGCCGCGCTGTGCGCTTCGGCGCTCGATACGCGCATGACCGTCGCCTGGCTGGATGGCCTCACTTATGCGGCGGCCTCAGCGCAGGGCTGCGGCGCGGCGAACTTACAGATCGAGCGGGGCAGTGGCCCGAACGCCGCGACCGGGGCTGAAGTCCAACTGATTGCGCGGGGGACGCTGGGTGCGGGCAGCATTGCGGCGCTCGATGGGCGCGACTTCTGTCGGTTGGGCTACGATGATCTGTACACCTGGCTGGTGCCCACGTTGATGCTGCAAACCGCCGGGATTGAGCCACCGTTCGATGATCTAGGGACGATCACCAACTATGACGATGTCTCGGAGATCATCGCGGCGGTCGCCGACGGTGACTGTGATGCCGCCGGGATGCGCGTCGCGGATCTGGACGAATTCGCCGACGATGACACCCGCGACGCCATCGACTTGGTGGGGGACAGCGCGACGATCCCCTACATGATTTTCGTGGTGCCGCCGAATCTGCCGCTGGAGGCACGCCAGACGATCACCGATGCGCTGTTCACGCTCGCCAACGACTCGACTCGCTCCGATCCGTTGGAGACGCTGCTCGATCACAGCGGCGTCGAGCGCGCCGATGACGGCGATTTCAGCGCGCTGTTCGCGCTCATCAACCAGACCGGCCTCGACCTGGCGCAGTTAGGGCGCTGACCTTGCCCGATCTGGCGGTTGTGATCGTCACATGGAACGTGCGCGACCTGGTGTTGGCGGCACTGCGCAGCCTGTTCGCTGATCTGGCGGCGAGCGACCTCACAGCGGATGTTTACGTCGTGGACAGTGCGTCGTCCGATGGCACGGCTGATGCGGTCGCGGCGGCGTTTCCACAGGTCAAGCTGACGGCGTGCAGCGAGAACCGCGGCTTTGCGGCGGGCAACAACCTCGCGCTGCGGCAGATGGGGTTTGGCGAGCCGCCAGCGGGCGATCCGGCAGATTTGCCGCGTGCCGTGTATTTGCTCAACCCGGACACGATCACGCAGCCGGGCGCGACGCGAGCGCTGTTCGCCACGCTGTTCGCCGATCAGAGCGCCAGGGATCGGCGTGTCGGAATGGTTGGGGCGCGGCTGTCGTTCGGCGATGGTAGTTTTCAGCACAGCGCGTTCGGGTTTCCGGGGTTGCGACAACTGTGGGCCGAACTGTTCCCGACGCCGGGCCGCCTGATCGAACAGGGCTTCAATGGGCGCTACCCACGCGATCTGTACGCAGGTGATCAGCCGTTCCCGGTCGATTTTGTGCTGGGCGCGACAATGATGCTGCGCCGTGAAGTCATCTGCGAGGTAGGGCTGCTCGATGCGGGGTTCTTCATGTACTGCGAGGAGATCGACTGGGCGCTGCGCATTCACCGAGCGGGTTGGGGTGTGCGCTGTGTGCCCGCCGCTCATGTGATTCATCTCGGTGGGCAGAGCGCCGGACAAGTGCGCCCGCAAACCGTGATCCGGTTGTGGACGAGCCGGCTGCGGCTGTATCGCAAACACTATCCGGCGTGGAAAGTCTTTTTGGCCGAACGGTTGATCGCGGCAGGGATGCGGCGCAAAGCGCGGCAGGCCATTGATGAACCAGCCGCCATCCGCGAAGCTTACGAGACGATAGAGCGATTGGCGTTGAAGCGATGATACCACTCACTGTGATCATTCTCACCTACAACGAGGAGGAGAACATTCGGGCGTGTATCGCCAGTGCCCGCTTCGGCGACCGAATGCTAGTGTTCGACTCATTCAGCACAGATAACACCACCAGCCACGCGGGGTTCGAATGTGTACCCGTGATTCAGCATCCGTTCCGCGATTATGCCAGCCAGCGCAATGCCGCGCTCGACGCCGTCGATACGGAATGGGTGCTGTTCCTGGACGCCGATGAGCGGATGACGCCGGAACTGGCGGAGGAAATCCGCACAGTCATCCGTGACACGGATGCGGTCGGCTTCCGCATCCCCCGCCACAATTACATTTTCGGTAAGTTGACGTGCGGCGCGGGCTGGTATCCTGACTATCAAACGCGGCTGCTGAAACGCGGCTGCGCGCGTTACGATCCGGCAGTGGAAGTGCATGAGGTGGTGCTCCTGGATGGGCCGGAAGGCACCCTCACCCATCCACTCATCCACTACAACTACCGCGATCTGGCGCAGTTTGTCGCCAAGCAGCAGCGCTACGTTCAGTACGACGCGCAGATCCTCCACAAGCGAGGGATTCGCCCCAAGCCGCAAAATTACGTGCTGCAACCGCTGCGTCATTTCTGGTGGCGCTTTGTGACGCTGCATGGCTATCGCGATGGTTTGCATGGGCTGCGTTTGAGTGGGTTGATGGCGTGGTACGAGCTGCGGAAGTATGTGCTGCTGCGTGGGTTGTGGCGCGGTGAGGTCGGTGCCGCTGGTTGACTGAGGCCGACTCCCACCCCTGAACGGGAGCATCAGGGGCGGGAACGCGGTTAGCGCGCTACGATTTCAGACTCCATTGAAAACCATCCGTGTTTACTCAAGCACTGGGTTGAGGACGCCGTAACCCCCGGCACCGCGCTTGTAAACGACGTTCATGCAGTTGGCGCTTTGGTTGTAAAAAATGAAGAAGGTGTGGCCGAGCAGTTCCATCTGCTCGATGGCTTCATCCTCGTTCATCGCCGTGACGGTCACCTGCTTGCGGCGGATGATGTCCGGTTGAAACTCTGGCTCCGCTTCCAGCTCCACATATTCGTCTGCGGGGATCGTTTCGGCGCTGCTCAGTTCGTCAAGCGTGGCGCTGAACCGCTCTGCGCCCTTGCGGTCACGCTTGCCTTTGAAGCGCTCGATGCGGCGGTAGAGCTTGTCAAGCGCTTGGTTGATGGCCACCGTCACATCGCCGCCAACCCGCTCTTCTGCGCGCAAAATTGCCCCGCGCTGATGCCGGATCGTGATTTGTGCGACCGCTTGGTCCCCGCCGCGCTTGATGTGCTCCTTCGACAACTCGACCCACACCTCGGCGATGTTGGGCAGATAGCGGTCGATGCGTGCGAGCTTTTTGCGCGTATACGTTTCGAGCGAGTCATTAATGTCTAAGTTGTTGCCGCGAATGTGAATATTCATTCCAGTTACTCCTAAGCTATATAGTTGGTTGGAAGGGGAATTAA
>JAADYY010000280.1 GCA_010092805.1 Chloroflexota bacterium
CCCTCACTATATTTGCAGATTAAAGCAAAGAATCCAGCACCAAACGCGCACAACTGACGCGGTGCTGTGAGGGGGGATGCCTGCTTAGACTGTGTTGAACGGGGATTGGGCCAGCGCGCCAATCATTCCAGCCAGCGCCCGAACTCCGCCTTCGGCAGCAGCTCGACGATCTGCTCGCCGGACATGGCGAACAGATCGAACGTCCGGTTGAATTGGTTCATCACCGCCACGAAACGCCGCAGCGTGCCGGGCTTGCCTCGTGTGGCAGCACCGCGTTTGGGCCGCCGTTTCGCTTCATCCCAATACAGAATCGTCAAGGCCTCAAAGATACTGCGATTCGCCATGAGTTCCTGTGACTCAATAATCTCTTTCAGAGCGCTTGCGCGTTCGTGAGGGGGCGGATACAGGAACAACCGAACAACGCTGTCGTCGTTTGTTGCATGAGCCGAATAAATTCTCACGGGTATGGCCATCAAATGGCGATTATTGCCGCGCCAGTTGCGATCTGTGGGCGGGATGTAGCGCGCTAGCTCGCCGACTTTGCGGCGGCCATCATCGTTGGGGGGCAGGACGCTGTTCAGGTAGAAGGCGGTCAGCCACGCCCACAACCCCGGATCGTAGTATTTGCCGGGCAGCCTCAGCGCCTCGATGCGTGGGTGGAGATAGGCCGCCATTTCGAGCGCGGTCGCGAACATCCGCGCCTCAACGGTGATGTTCGCATCGAGCAGGCGCGCGAACTGATTATCGTTGAGCAAATCGTCCGGCAGCGGATCGGTCGCGCCCGCTTGCGCAGCCAGCAGATACGCCCGAAACCGCTCGATCCCCGCGTCGGTCAACTGCCGCAGCGGAACGGCGGTGCCCATGTCTGAGTGTGCTGCATCGGTCATGTGCTGCGCTCTCCTATCAACGCCTCGAAGAGTCCTTTGACTTTGGACTGGTTACAGAAAGCATCCACCACCGTGTCGATCCACAACGCCTGCGCCTGATCGTCGCCGTCTGGGGGCCGGCCCGCCCCCAACGACGCGGCAAACCGCGCCCACTTATACTGCCAGCTGTCCTCGTCGGTGAGGTCGTAATCGTCGGCCAGCAGCGCCTCGAGAATGCGGCGCAGCGCTTCGGGAAACACCAGCGTGACGAACGCCGGATCGTTGGCGACAAACTGACGCAGCGCGCCATCATCAACATTGAGCGCCTCGTTGATGTGCAGCAGCGGCCCGTCGTCCGGGTCAACTTCAACTTTCCACACTTGATGCCCCAACACACCGCCGAAATTCACCGGCAGCAAGCCAATGCGCTCGATCTGCTTGTTGTCCTCGTTGAACACCTGCACCCGCTCGATCACACCCACCAGCCGCCCAATGCGCTCGCTGACATCCACCAGCTTGACGCGGAAATTGACAATCGGGTCTTGCAAATCATCGAGGCGTTGGCCCCGCAGCGCGTAAGTGGGCCGCTCTGGGTCGTAGGTGCCGACGGTGAAGCGCATCATGGCGCTGCGATAATACGCTTCCAGGTAGATCTGCGTGCCGGCGGGCAGCGTCTTGTGCCCGGAAAAATCCAGATCGGCGTCGAAGATCTGTGCGCCGTCTTGTGCCGCGTACAGCCGCACACGCACCGAGCGCTGGGTGATCTTGGCGCGCTGTGTATAGTTGAAGGTGCGTTTCATGGAGCCGCCTCGTCGCCTTCGTCGCCGCCGTCCTGGTTCCCCTCCACCGCTTGCACACGCATCTCGACATCGCGCAGGCTGTCGAAACCGCGCACACGCACCCGAAAATCGGGCTGGCGCACCACGAAATGCAGTCGATTTTCCGTCCGCAGGTCCAGCTCAACGCCGTCGGCTTCGATGGGCATCTGTTTGAGATCAAAATCCAGCGGATCGTACTTCTGGAAGGCGTTGCCGCGCCGGATGGCGTAGGCGAACTCGACGCGCACGACCCGGCCCGGCGCACTGCCGTCGGTGCCCCGAATCTCGACGCCGTCGGTGATCGGCTGCATGGTGACTGCCTGCGCCCGCCCGTCGATATCGGGAAACCCGGCCAGCCCTTCGTCGCCAGCCTTTTGCACTTTGCCCCCGCCGGATTGCGCCTGCCTGCCCCGCTGTTCCGGCGGGCGTTCGACGAAGAACACATCGCGCAGCAAGTCCTGATCGACTTCTTTATCGCGTTGGGTCAGCATACCGCCGAGTTTCGCCAGGCTTTGGCGTACGAAGCGCAGGGTGCCCTCGCCACCTGTATACGCTTTGAGCGCGTTGGACTGCCGCTGCCATTCGGTGTGGGCGGGGTTCTCGGCGCTGGCCAGCAGGCGCACCAGCGGGTTATCCGCGCCATCGATGATGACAATCCCACGAATGCCGCGCAGGCTGTGGCCTTTCACCTCTTTCACCCAAATGCCGCTGCGCAGGAAGTAACTCTCCGCGCTGCGTAACTGCTCGTCGCGTTCGAGATAGACATGGAACCAGCCGATCTCGGCGTCTTTGCGCTGCCCTTTGGCTTTGGCAAGTTTGACGGGCACATCCACCCGAAATGCCACCCGCTGATCGATCTCAAAGCGCTGCTGCGCCACATTGATCGTCGATTCCACGTCGTATTTGTTCCAGTCTGGCACATTCGTGTTGGGCGGCACGATGCGCATGATCTCGGTGTCGGGCAGCGCCAGCGACCAGCTCATAAAATCCAGCAGGCGCAGAAAAGCCGCTTTGTCAAAGTCGGTGTACTCGTCGAATTCCTCTTCTGAAAATTTATTGATGGTGTCGATTAGATTGTCTTGGTTAACTACATCGCGCTCTTTCCGGCTTGGGTGCTGCTTCTCAACGCGCACCACCAGGTCGCCGATCAAAATGGGGTAGAAGTATTCCTGAAACGCTTGCAGCAGCAGTTGATCGATCCGAATAGCCTCATTGGGTGCCGGAATCACCAGCGAGAGGCCGGGCCGGTCGGGTTTGCGCATCAACCTGAAAGTCTTGCAAAAGCGGTTGATGACGGTTTCGTCTTCAATGGGCAGCGCGAACCAGCGCTTTTTCTCGTTGGGTTCATAGGTGCCGAAGTAGCCATAGGGTGTGATCGGTTTGCCCGCCTCGATCTCGTGGTAGCGCAGCACCGATTGGCCCATCAGCATCCGCCGCTTATCGCTGGTGCGGCAGGTCAGCCCGAAAAAGGTCGAGATGCTGGAGACGGCGGGAAAAACGGTTTTGCCTAACCCCCAACTGCCGCGCTCGGCACCGCTTTTGCCGGTGCGCCCCACATTGTGCCAGAAGTAGTAGAAATTCTCCTCCGGCTTGGGATCTTTCTGGAAGGTGATCTCTGGATCGCCTTCCAGCCCGGTGGTGTTGAAATCTTCGACAATCAGAAACTGCATGGGCGCTTGAATGTTAGGCGGGGTGACATACTGGGTGCCAATCACCTCTAGATGCGGCAGCAGCCCGCGTAAATATTCCTGGTAAGCGTCCGGCCCTAACTCGATGATGGCAAAGCGGATGCCGACGGGCTTTTTTTTGCGCGCGTCGAGCGCATTCTGCACCGACTCACGCACCAGCGCGCGCGTCAGGCCGCCCATGTTCTCGGAGGTGAAGAATTCACGCTGGATTGGCTCTTGCGCCATGTAGCCCGCGATTTGCGGCGGGAAGCGCCATTCTGGCTGTCTGGGGGTTGTGGATGTCATCGAAACCTCCTTGCTGGAAACCACCCGTCTTTAGCGGGTGGAGGAAAGCATGGTGGGCGCGTGTAGCTACCACCGTGCATCGGACAACAGATCG
>JAADYY010000281.1 GCA_010092805.1 Chloroflexota bacterium
AGCGCCTGCGCCACCGCCTCGGCATAAACGGCGAAATCCTCAACGATGCCGCGCCGCAGCCAACCGCCCTCATCTTGTAACGCCTGTGGCAGATCCCAGTGATAGAGCGTGACAAACGGCGTGATCCCAGCGGCCAGCAGGCCATCGACCAGGCGGCTGTAGAAATCCAGGCCCGCCTGATTCAGCGCGCCGCGCCCGGTGGGGAAAATGCGCGGCCAGGCAATCGAGAAGCGGTAGGCGTTGAGGTTGAGCTGCTGCATCAGCGCGATGTCTTCCGCCCAGCGGTGATAGTGATCGCAGGCGACCGCGCCGGTCTCGCCGTTTTTAACTTTGCCGGGGGTGCTGGCGAAGGTATCCCAAATGCTGGGGCCGCGGCCATCGGTTTGGGCCGCGCCCTCAATTTGATAGGCGGACGTGGCGGTACCCCAGAGGAAGCCCTCCGGGAACGTTGTAATTTGCTCTGACATAATCCTGAAGGACTCTTCCCTGTTTTCAAAGTGAAGGTTGAACTATACTCAGATTATGGTAGCACAACAACAGCTAAACTAGGGAAGAAGGAACGCGATGAGTCTGCATTTGTGGCACAACCTGTCCGCTGGCCCGCAGCCGCCCGACGAAATTTATGCCGTCATCGAAGTGCCGAAGGGCAGCCGCAACAAGTATGAGTACAGCAAATCGGCGGGCGTCATCAAGCTCGACCGGGTGCTCTACAGCCCGCTCCATTACCCCGGCGATTACGGGTTCATCCCGCAGTCGTTTTACGAAGATGGCGACCCGCTGGATGTGCTGGTGATGATGAACGAGCCAACCTTCCCCGGCTGCGTGATTGTGGCGCGCCCGTTGGGGGTGCTGCAAATGATCGACAAGGGCGAAGCCGACGACAAGATTCTGGCCGTGCCCGCCACCGACCCGCAGTTCGACGATTACCAGGACATTTCGGATCTGCCGCGCCACTTCCCCAAAGAGGTGGAACACTTTTTCATGGTGTACAAGCAGCTTCAGGGCACCTCCGTCGAGTCGCGCGGGTGGCAGGGGCTAGAATTCGCGCGTGAAGTGATCAGCAATTCCATGCGGCTGTACAACGACAAATTCCCCCCGCACCGCCAGCACATCTAAGCGCAGTGCGTTCGCGGCGCGCCCGCCGCACGCACCGGCACCGATTCGCGATTTCACGGGGGGATGAGGCAGCACCGCTCATCCCCTTTTTTTTGATCACCGCCCCACAGCCGCCCCGTCCCAGGGTCATCGCAGCAAATGTGGTCTACATCTTTGGTCGTTTGTGACCCCGGCGCTGCGCGCCACCCCGCTCCCACAGCTTCGCGGGGAGAGGGGTTAATACACTTTGTGCGCATATATTGATTTAGCACCTTTACCAGACGCCGTGCCTCCCCCGCGCCCAGCGCCGCAAGCGCAGTCGCCGGTGGTTTCTGGAGCGGGGGGATTGCCCAAAAGCCACATGGGTGATTTTGATGCCATAGCCCCGGTGGCCCGGTTGATCCTGTGCAAATGCAGAGATGTTAGGTTATCCTTGCCGGGTTACGTGAAAGGGTACGCTGATATGTTTGCTGAACTCACTCAAGATGTCAACGATTTTTCTGCTTGGACGTGGCCGCAGATCGAGCCGTATTTTCAGGATCTCGAAGGCCGCGCCCTCACCGCCGCGACGGTCGTCGCCTGGCTCAATGACCGCGCCCGGCTGCTCGACCTGATCCAGGAAAGCTATGATCGGCTGTACGTGGCCACCACCCTCGATACCAACGACGAAGAGGCCGAGCGCCGCTACCTGGCCTACTCCGAGCAGATCATCCCGCCGATGCATGTCGCTGATCACAAGCTGCAAGAGAAGCTGCTGGCGAGCGGGTTGCAGCCGGAAGGCTTCGCGGTGGCGCTGCGCAACATCCGCGCGGAAGCAACGCTGTTCCGCGCGGCCAACCTGCCGCTGTTTGTGCAGGAAGACAAGCTGGGCACCGAATACGACAAGCTCATCGGCGCGCAGACGGTCGAATGGGACGGCGCGGAGCGCACGCTGACACAGCTCCGCCCGGTCTATCAAGAAGCGGATCGGGCGCGGCGTGAGCAGGCGTGGCGGTTGGCGAGCGAACGGCAGTTGGCCGACCGGGCCGCGCTCAGCGATCTGTGGGGGCGTTTTCTGCGGCTGCGCTTGCAGATTGCCGCCAATGCCGATATGCCCGATTACCGCGCCTACGCCTGGCAGGTGCGCAACCGCTTCGATTACACGCCAGAAGACAACCTGCGCTTCCACGACGCTATCGCCGAGGTGGTGGTGCCGGCGGCGGCGCGCCTGTACGAGAAGCGGCGGCAGCAGTTGGGCGTCGAGACGCTGCGCCCCTGGGATCGCGACGTTGACCCGGCAGGGCGCGATCCGCTGCGTCCGTTCAACGATGTGGCCATGCTGAAAGCGACCACCGCCGCCATCTTCCGGCGGCTCGATGGGCAGTTGGGCGAGTACTTCGGGACGATGTGGCAGGAAAAGCTGCTGGATCTGGACAACCGCAAGGGCAAAGCACCCGGCGGCTACTGCATCGGCTGGGCGGTGACGGAGCGCCCGTTCATCTTCATGAACGCCGTCGGCATCCATGACGATGTGCAGACGATGCTCCACGAAGCCGGGCACGCTTTCCATGCGTTTGAGAGCTACAAGCTGCCGCTGTACCAGCGCACCGAGCCGCCGATGGAATTCTGCGAAGTCGCGTCGATGGCGATGGAACTGCTGGCCGCGCCATACCTGAAGGTGGAGTCGGGCGGCTTCTACGATCACGCCGACGCCGACCGCGCGCTCGTCGAACATCTGGAAGGCATCATTCAGTTCTGGCCGTACATGGCCGTCGTCGATGGTTTCCAGCACTGGGTGTACCAGAACCCTGACGCCGCGCTCGACCCGGCCCACTGTGATGCGACCTGGGGCGCCCTGTGGGATCGCTTCATGGTCGGCATTGACTACAGCGGCCTGGAGGATGTCAAGGTCACGGGCTGGCAGCGCAAACTGCACATTTACCACATTCCCTTCTACTACATCGAATATGGGTTGGCGCAGTTGGGCGCGGTGCAGGTGTGGCGCAACAGCCTCAGCGACGAAGCGCAGGCCGTCGCCGATTACCGCCGCGCGCTGCTTTTGGGCGGCACCGCGACCCTGCCGGATCTGTTTGCGGCGGCGGGCGCGAAGTTTGCGATGGATGCCGACATCCTGCGCGAAGCGGTTGAACTGGTCGAAGCGAAGATCAACGAGCTGGAACCTGCCTGATCAGGCAGGGGCAGCGCAGCAAAATCACCTATGCGGCTTCTGGGCACTCACCCTCGCGTTCCCCCGTGCCAGAAGCCACCGGCGACCGCGCCTGCGCATATTAACCCCGCTCCCCGCGAAGCTGTGGGAGCGGGGTGGCGCGCCGGGGTGAGGGCGCTATCAGGCCACAAACGACCATCTGATGTAGAACCAATTTGATATGATTGCCCTGCCTGATCAGCAGGCGTCAAGGGTCGCACGGCGCGAGATCTGATAAGATCAATGTGTTGGGAAACCTGCTTGAATGTTCAAGATCAGGCTGCCCAGCGCATCTATCCACACGATGTGATCAGATGGACGACCTCACGTCAACGACCACCCGCTGAAGCGGGTGGCTTGCGGGAAACCGTGAGCCACCGTTGACCAGCCCAAGCCACGCTGAAGGGCTATGGCTACGTTATCCCG
>JAADYY010000282.1 GCA_010092805.1 Chloroflexota bacterium
CTGGGCGAACGCTACCAGGGCCTGCTCAGCGACATCTTCAATAAGCAGCAGTTGGCGGATGATTTCTCGCTGTATCTGCACATGCCAACGATCACCGACCCGTCGATTGCGCCGGAGGGCTGCGAGAACTTCTATGTGCTCTCGCCCGTGCCGCACCTGGGATCGGGCGTCGATTGGACGAAGACGGCCAAACCCTACCGCGACGCGATCATGCAGTTCCTGGAAGACAATTACCTGCCAGATCTGCAAGCCAACCTCATCGCCGAGCACTACATCGACCCGCTGCACTTCCAGGGCACGCTCAACAGCCACATGGGGTCGGCGTTCTCGGTGCAGCCCATCCTGACACAATCGGCATGGTTCAGCCCGCACAACCGCTCGGAAGATTTCGAGAACCTGTACTTTGTGGGCGCGGGCACGCATCCGGGCGCGGGGCTGCCCGGCGTGCTGTCATCGTCAATCATCGTCCAAAACCTGATCGGTGGCGCAGACTCTGTTACAATGGGCGCACCTAACACCCTGACAACCGAGATGGCATAATGACGTTACAAGCCCACCCCAACCAACTGCCCGCGCAGTGGGAAACCACGCTGCTCGCCTGGGCGCAGCACCCGCTCGAAAACCACAGCCCGCACAACGCGCACGCGAAACATCACAGCGACGCGGCGGCGCTCGAAGTGGCCTACGCGCACTGTGCGGCGATGACGCGCGAACACAGCAAGACATTTTTCATCGCGTCCGGCCTGCTGCCCCCGGATCAACGGCGGGCAGCGCGCGCGCTGTATGCTTTTTGCCGGGTGACGGACAACATCGTCGATGACTCGGACAAAGCGTCGGTCGATAAGCGCGCCGATCTGGAGCAGTGGCGTGAGCTGACGCTGGCACCCCACCCGCAAACCGATGATCTGGTGGCGCTGGCCTGGGCGGATGCGCGCCACCGCCACAACATCCCCACTGGCTACGCCGAACAACTCATCGACGGGGTGGCGCAAGATCTGGAGCAGACGCGCTACGCCACCTTCGATGAGCTGGCCGCCTATTCCTATGGTGTGGCGTCAACGGTGGGGCTGATGGCGATGCACATCATCGGCTACGCGGGCGAAGCGGCGCTGCCCTATGCCGTCAAGCTGGGGGTGGCGCTGCAACTGACTAACATCCTGCGCGATGTGGGCGACGATTGGCGGTTGGGGCGGTTGTATCTGCCGCAGGACGAACTGGCCGCCTACGGCCTGAGCGAAGCGGATATTCGCACGCTGAGCGACGACCCGGCAGCCATTGATGCGCGCTGGCGGGAGTTCATGGATTTCCAGATCACGCGCAACCGTCAGCTTTATGACGCGGGGCTGCCGGGCATCGCGCTGCTGAACGCCGAAGGCCGCTTCGCCATCGCGGCGGCGGCGGAACTCTACCGCGCCATCCTCGGCGACATCGAGGCGCACGGTTACGATGTGTTCAGCCGCCGCGCCCACATCGGCACGGTGGGCAAACTGCGCCGCCTCCCTATGATCTGGTGGGGCAGCCGCACGGCCACGCTGCCGGCGTGAAGCCACCCAACGCGCTTTGAAATCCCGCTCTCACCGCTGAAACTCGGTCGGGAGGGGGATTTCCTATGACGCTCATGCGCCGACGGCCAAGACCTCTACGATATGATCGCGGCGGCTGTCGATGGTACCGAGGATTTCCTATGACGCTCATGCGCCGACGGCCAAGACCCACCTACCGACAGTATGCGCAGCGCACCCTGGGGCATCCCGCCTCGGAATGGGCCGCGATCAGATCGATGTTTCGGCGGGCGTTTCGGTCGCCGACGTTTGCCGGGTTCTGGCGCTACTGGAACCCGCTATTCGCCTATTACCTGTATTATTTGTGCTACCGCCCGCTCGCCCAGTGGCTGCCGCGTCCCCCGGCGGTGCTGATCACTTTCGCCCTGAGCGGTGCCATCCACGATGTCTTTGCCAGCCTGGTTACCCGGCGCGTCTTTGTGTTGTTCACGCCCGTGTTTGCCGTCTACGGCCTGTGGGTGATCCTCGAGGAGTATTTCGGGCTGACGCTCACATGGGCACCCGTCTGGCTGCGCGCCACCGCCCACACGATCACGTTGCTGGGCACGCTTGGCGTCGGCCTGTTGATTCGGCGCGCCGTCGCCTGACCGTGATGTTACCCCGCCGCTGTGATCGACGCCTGAATCCGCGCGGCGACTTCGGCCAGCAGCCCGGCCATGAAGCCCTCGGCAGGGCAGCCCAACGTCACATCATGGACATAAACCGCCGCCGACTCAGCCATCGCCACGATCATCCCGGCGCGCCCGTAAGCGTGCGTCACCAACTGCACCCGCCATACCGATCCCTGATGCGTGTACTCGTAAATCGTCTGCGAGACACGCGCCGTGCTGTTGAGCCACACGCCGTACACCACCGCGAACGACGGCGGCGGATCTTTGGCGGCGTTGGCGCGGATCAGGGCATAAACATACGCCTGCGTGACATCGCCGAACCCCGCCGCTGCAAAATCGATCTCCGATTCGTGGAGCTGCACCACAGCGTTGATCGCGTAGAGTTGGCCGCGAAACGTCGCGTGCAATTGCGGCAGCGCTTCCAGCCACCCGGCCAGCGCCAAGCGATCTGGCACCGCCGCGAGCACCGCCGCCCGCAGTTGGTTGAGTTCCGCGCCCGCCCGGTCGATGCTGCCCAGCCCGGTGAAGTCCTTCGGCTCGAAGTGCGCCATACTGAATGTCGGCGGCAGCCCGTGATCCGCCCGAAATTCCTTGATGGGGATGAAGTGGCGCACCGCGCCGTCGATCATCAGATTCATCATTGCTCCGTAGATCGCTCCGGTTTAGCGTAGGCGGCGATCTTTGCCGTTGTTGCGGCGCGGCTTGATCGCCGGGGTGCCGCCGATCTCACCCTGAATCGCGGCGTAGAATTCCTCATCATACGTGCGCGTTTTGACGACGACGGGCATCGGCACCGCATGGCCCATGATGATCGCCTGCTGTTTGGTATCGAGGCGGGCCAGCACCTCGCGCAAGCCCGCCGCGCCGTTGATGCCGGTGAGCACGGCGTTGATGTCACGCTCGTTATCGAGCAGCGCCGTGACTCGTGTGCCGATCTGGCTCATGACTTCCTCGTCGATGCCGCTCGGTCGCTGATCAACGACCAGCAGCGTGACGTTGTATTTGCGCAGCTCGCGCGCGATGATGCCGAAAATCGTCTGGCTGGCGATCTTCGGGTCGAGGAATTTGTGCGCCTCCTCGATGGTGATCAGCAGTTGCGGCGGCTCCATCGCCGAATCGCCGAGGGCCTGCTCGACGCGCTCGACGTAGCGCTCGTGGATGCGCCGGGTGAGGTAGTTGGTCACCAGCATATAGGCTTCCAGCGAGTTGCCGTAGCGCCCGAACTCCAGCACTACACTGCGCTGATCTTCGATCAGCTTCATGATCGAATCGACGCTGTCGCCCGTCGAGAACGGCACCAGAAAGCCCCAGCGCTCGAAGCGTTGGATGCGCCGCTGCAAAGCCGCCAGCGTGCCGCCGCGCGTCGGGGTGTTCGCCTCGATGTCCTCGATGTCCTCGTTGGTGATGTCGATCAGCCGCTGCACCCAGTCTTTGCCCCAGCGCTTGCTGAGCGTGTAGGCCGCGTCGATCATCGCGTCGGACAGGCCCATCGTCTCGCGCAGCATGGCGATGTCTTCCGGCTCGATCTCGTCGTAGCCGATCTTGACCTCAAAGTCGAATTTGGCGTTGCGCCGCCGCGACGACTCGCCGTCCAGCGTGCAGATGCTCACCTGATCGTTGAACAACTGCTTAAGGCCCTTGGCGCGGGGGCCGCGCTCGTCCTCGACTTCCCAGCCGTAATCGTTGTGCATATCAAAGATCAGATTGACCGCCTGCCCACGTGCGATCACGCCCGCCAGCAGCAGCCGGGTGAGGAAACTCTTGCCCGTGCCGCTCTTGCCGAAGATGCCCACCGAACGTTCCACCAGCCGCCGCAAATTCAGGTTGATCTGCGTGGTTTCCAGTTCCAGCGGCGTGCCAACGTTGAAGTGGGTCTCGTCTTCTTTGCCGAACACCGCGTTCACGTCGCTGACGGTCGCGTTGAGCACCGATACAAAGTGGCCGGGGATCGTCTTGACGGGTTTCGGTGTGGCCTGGCCCTCGCTGTCATCGATGGCGAGCATCGGCTGCGCGTGGATCTTGCCGTAGGCCGCCGTGCCGCTGTAGACGGCGCGCAAAAACGGGTCGCTGATGTCCGGCGGGGCGCTCTGAATCTCCGGGTTGGTGTGATCCAGCAGAATATCGGTGATCATGCAGAAGAAGCGTTTGTTTTCGCCGTGTACCACAATGTAACGGCCCACCGCCAAGTCTTCAATCGAGACGCCGCTGTCCAGCTTGATCACCAGGCCCTTGCTCAGCGAGCCGCCGACCAACACGCCCAGGCGCAGATCGGCTTCGGTGGCGAAGTACGAGCGCGCATCACGCGGAAACATTTGTTCTAAATCGACAGAGTTATCGGAGTAAGTCATGAGCTAACGTACGCTCCAGTTGGGTTCAGCCCTTGCTCAGGTCGTTTTAGTGGATCAATTTAGGAGTGAGTCTAGTATAGCACGAAAACCCCAGCGCGCGCGCCGATTCTTAACAATGTATTTCCCAAAGAATCCCACATACCACCCACATCGTCTGTATGGCTCTATTGACAGCGTTTGTGAACCCTTATAAGCTTTCAATGGCCGTTTCGCCGAGTTCA
>JAADYY010000283.1 GCA_010092805.1 Chloroflexota bacterium
ACGCGGCGTCGCTGCATCAGGCTTGCGCCCATTGTGCAATATTCCTTACTGCTGCCTCCCGTAGGAGTCTGGGCCGTGTCTCAGTCCCAGTGTGGGGGGCCACCCTCTCAGGCCCCCGACCCGTCGTTGCCTCGGTAGGCCGTTACCCCACCGACCAGCTGATGGGCCGCAGCCCCCTCCTCCAGCGCCGGAGCTTTTCTCGCAGGCCTCTAGAGCCTGTGAGCTTATGGGGTATTAGCGTCACTTTCGCGACGTTATCCCCCTCTGGAGGGCAGGTCAGCTACGTGTTCCTCACCCGTGCGCCACTGTCTTGCGACCGTTCGACTTGCATGTATTAGGCACGCCGCCAACGTTCATCCTGAGCCAGGATCAAACTCTCCGTATGGGGGTTGTGGCTCTTGATGGTTCCGTCTGCACGTTTCTGTTGTTAAGCTGCTGCGCATCTGCCGATGCTTGAGTGTGCTATCTAAAATAGCACCCCTTTGGGGGGGTGTCAATCCCTGGAAGCACTCTTTGGCTAGTCAGTTGTAAACTCGTTTGGGATATTTGGGATATATGCGTTCTGCACAGCGCGCCACAGCCGCGCCCATCCCCAACGTGCGAGGCATTATAGCCCCCTCCATCTCCCCTGTATAGGGTCAATATTGGGAATTTTCTGACCAGCTTTGGAACAACGTGAACCGTTACAGCTCGCTGCGGCCTTGCAGCGCGCGCATCAGCGTCACCGAGTCGGCGTATTCGATGTCGCCGCCGACGGGCAAACCGCGCGCTAACCTTGTCAGCTTGATCCCCTTGGGCGTCAGTTCCTGACGGATGAGCATGGCGGTGGCGTCGCCCTCTTGACCGGGGTTGGTAGCGATGATCACTTCGAGGACGTTGCCGCTCTCCACACGCGCGAACAGCTCGCGCAACCGCAGATCGTCCGGCCCGATGCCATTGACCGGGGAAAGCGCGCCATGCAGCACATGATAGACCCCCGTGTAACTCGCCGTGCGTTCAATGGCGATGACATCGAGCGGCTCTTCGACCACCGCAATCGTCCGCTGGTCGCGGTTCGCGTCGGAGCAAATGCCGCACGGGTTATCGACCGTGATATTGAAGCACTGCGAGCACAGCGTCGTCTTCTCTTTCAGGTCGCGGAGCGCATCGGCCAACCCCAACGAAAGCTGATCCGGCGCGCGCAGCAGGTAGTACGTCAAGCGTGAGGCCGTCTTTGGCCCCACGCCCGGCAACCGCGAAAACGCCTCGATCAACTGGGTGACCGGTTCGGGAATCGCTTTGCTCATCACGATTTCGTTTCGCTCACGTCTCGCTCACAGGGATCGTCTTACTCGCTGGCAGTCGCGCTCAGTAGCGGATCACCCGCCGAGCAAGCCGCCCAGACCGCCCATATCCAGGCCGCCGCTGATGCCTTCCATGCGCTGCGCCGCCATCGCCTGGCTCTGCTCAACCGCCTGATTCACCGCCGCCACCAGCAGATCTTGCAGATCAGTCAGCCAATCTTCATCCTCCAGATCGAGCGCTTCCTTGTCGATCTCAATCGACTGCACGCGCTGGTGCCCGGTGATGACGATCTTGATGGCACCGCCGCCCACACTCACCTCGACGGTCTCGCTGCCCAGCGCTTCCTGCGCCGCTTCCATCTCTTCCTGCATCTTTTGCAGCTGCTTCATCAGCGCCATATTGCCGCCGCCGCCAGCACCGCCGCTGGGCATCCCGCCACTGCGTCGCTTCGCCATGATCATTACTCCCATCTTGTCTTTATCTTTGGTCGATCAAATGCGCCGGGTGAGCGGATAACCTCACCGCAGCGCCTGCATGTGCCCACTATTTTATCCTACTTTATCCTGTGGATGACGATCCGGTGCTCACACGCTCACTGATCGTCAGGTGTGGCCGGGCGGATTTGTGCACCACGCCGCTTGGCAATGTCTAGCAGCGGATCCTTAGCGTCGGTGGGTTGGGCTTCGCTCACTGCCGTTGGCGCGGCCATCTCTGCTTCGGTCACTTGCAGCAGTTGAATACGCAGCGGCTGCCGGAAATGATCCGTCAGCGCCCGCTCAACGATCTGGCGCTTTTCCGGGTGTGGATTGACACGCCCGAAGAAGAATTCGTTGTCTGTACACAGAAAAACAGTGTTGCCTTCCACGTGATGTACCCGGAAATGCTTCATCACCTCCGGGCTGGTGCGGTGGATGTGGCCCATCTGCTTCAGCACCGCTTCCCACTGCGCCGCGACAGTTTCGGTCGGGATCACCGGGGGCGCGCCGGGTGATGTGGCTTCCGGCGGCGCGTCGACCGCAGGCGGCGGCACGGTCTCGCGCGCTTGAGGCGTCACCGCTTGCGCCGGGTGAGGCTGCGCAGCGGGCACGGCGGCGACAGCTTCCGGCGCACGCACACTCTCGATCAACGCCAGTTCGAGCGCGAGCTGCGGCTGCCAGCCCCCTTTGTAATCGTTGACGGCCTCATTGAACGCACGAATCGCCGTGACCAGTGCGGCGCGCCCGATCTGCGCGGCCTGTTGCTCGAACAGCCGGCGGTCATCCTCCGCCGCTTCCAGCAAATCCGCCCCGGCGGTTTGCGCGAGCAGGACACTACGCAAATGTTCGACGAGCTGCTGCCCAAATTGACGCGGATCGGTGCCTGCGTCAATCGCGGCGTTGATCACGCGCAGCCCGGCGGCCACATCCTGCGCGATCAGCGCATCGACCAAAGCGCGGACGGCGGTGCTGCTGGCCGTGCCCAACACGCGCTGCACCAACGCCAGCGAGATCAACTCGTCCGGGTCGGTGACGATCTGGTCGAGCAGGCTGATGCTGTCACGGACGCTGCCTGTCCCCTGCCGGGCGATCAGTTCGAGCGCTTCGCGCTCCGTCGCCAATCCTTCCGTTTCGGTGATCAACTGCAAGCGGTCGGCAACCTCGCGCACCGAAACCCGCCGAAACTCAAACTGCAAACAGCGACTCTTAATGGTCGCGGGCACCTTGTCGATCTCGGTGGTCGCCAGCACAAACACCGCATGATCCGGCGGTTCTTCGAGCGTCTTCAGCAGCGCGTCGAAGGCATTGCCGGTGAAGCGGTGGACTTCATCAATGATGTAAACCTTGAAGCGACCCTCGCCCGGCGCAAACGCGATCTTGTCGCGCAGGTCGCGGACGTCATCGACGCCCGTGTGCGTCGCCGCGTCGATCTCGATCAGATCGAAGTAGCGGCCCTCGTTCACGGCGATGCATGACGCGCACACATTGCACGGGCGGCGCTCCGCGTCGGGATCCTGGCAGTTGACGGCCTTCGCCAGCAGCCGAGCGGTCGTCGTTTTGCCCGTACCGCGCGGCCCACTGAACAGATAGGCGTGACGGATGCGCTCCGTTTTCAGCGAATTGCGCAGCGTGCGGGTGATGTGTTCCTGACCAACCACATCATCGAACGACAGCGGTCGCCACTTGAGGTATAACGCTTGTTGGGGCACGGGGTCTTTCCTAGCTGTGATCTAGGCCAGATTCTAGCACTATCGCCCCACACAGGCAATAATAACCTGGCGGGATCGGTTGCCCGATCCGCTGTCGAATCAAGAAAGTCTGAATGGAGGTGTCGCTATGGTGGCGATTAGCGCAGCGGGACTGCTGGTCATCCTGCTGATTTTTCTACTGGCGGGCGGTGTGACGTTCATCGCGCCCGTGATCGTGTTTTTGTTCCTGCTCCTCACCGTTCAGCCGACGAGCGTCACGACGTTCTGAGTCGGGCCACCGTCAGGCATTGTCACACGAGGATCCGTTATTGAGGATCCGTTATTGAGGAGCCATTGGTTGTTGAGGGGCAACGCCCCCCCGCTTCAGCGGGTAGCTTGCGAGAAATCGTGAGCCTACGTTGACCAGCCTCAGCCCTTCGGGGTTACGTTACGGGCGAATGGATAGACACTTCGGGGTAGACGCTCCAGCCCCGCACGCTGCGGTCAGCGGTTAAACAGTCTGAGGGTCTAGGACAGTGCTGCTGGCAAGCAACCGTCCGAT
>JAADYY010000284.1 GCA_010092805.1 Chloroflexota bacterium
GATGAGGCCTTCAGAAGTACCGTGATCGGGCAGGCATACTTGCAGAACGCCCGGTTATCTTTGAGAATGACCGCCAGGATAAACCCCAACAGCAGATACAGCAGGAAGCCGGTCAGGAACCAGTAGAGGCCGCTCAAGCCATCCACCCCGTCGCGGTAGCCATACCCGAACCAGAATACCAGCACCAGCCCCATGCTCAGTGCGAAATGGACATAGCGCAGCCATCCCCAGCGCCCGTTGATGCGTCCATGGCTGCGTTTGAAGGGCATCTGGTCAAAGAGGGCCGCGTACCAGCACGCCCACCCGCACCACACCCGACCAAACACCAGCGGGCCGATAATCTTGGCGATAGCATAATGGATCACGGCGAAGTGTGTCAGGCTGATCAGCGCGCCGAAGAACAACCCCTCAAGCTGCATGTTGCCGTGATCGGTGGTGATGGCGAGCAGCAGCAGTAACATGCCCAGCAAAAAGATGATCAAGCGGCGGGCGGTCGTGCGCTTGCGCTTCGGGGAGATGATGAATAACACGATCCCCAGGCCGACCGAGACGCCCAGATAACCGAGCAGATACCCGCTGGTGTGTTCGCCGGTGAACGGCCCAAGAATCATGATGATGCCGCCGATGACGAAAACCATCAGCCAGGCGAACAGCGCGCGGCGCAGGTACAGATCATATTTGCGGGAACCACCGAGCCGCCGACCGGAACGGGCGGATAGGGCAAGACCGGACATGATCACTCCTCGCGCAACACTGCGGAGGTCAAATTGGCGTCTGTGTTGCGCTATATCCAGCTTAATCACCCGCGTGAGTTCGGGTTAGTTTAGAACGGCAGGGTTTTGGGGGTGAAAGATGTCATCTCTACATAAATTATATGTTGGGGTCAACCTCGCGCCCAGGGATCAAGCGCTGTCTTGAGTGCGGATCGTTGGATGTGGTGCGCGGGCGTTGTCGTTAACCAAATTAATGAGATGGATCTATTTCCTGTGAGCAAGTCGTGAAGATTCTACAGACTTTCTGAACAGGCAACAGGTTTCATTTTACATATTCTCGTTCGCGTCAATTGGGCGGTTGGGGACACTTTAGCTTTAGCCAAAAGGGTAAAAACAAGCATAAGTATTGTTACTGAATATTGCAGGCCACCCCCTACGCTATGGTATAGTGTCGAAGAATTTGTGCTTGGGTGGCATTCATCAGCGCACACTCACAGCATTTTAGTGTATCGTTTGTCGTGATGTGGTGGAGGAATGACGGATGGTAGGAACAGCTTGGCACACATCTGCGGATGACCGGAATGAAATTGGCCCGGCGATGCAACTGCTGCTCGCTGAGGCGAAGTATCTGGCACAGCGTCGTCATCACCTGAGTGCGGAACGGTATCGCAGCGCGGTTGAAGCGCTCAAGACTGCTAGCGACCTGGTGCTCAATATGGACTGCCGCGATCCGGAAGAGCAACGGCAGCGTGAATGGTATTTGCAGCACGGCGACAACCTCTGGGCGTTCCTGGAAGAACACGTGGCGTAGCTGGGGCGGATACTAACCCGCTAGATCAAGCGAGGCTGCGATGGCGATGTGGCCCGCAGCGGATTATGTGATGACAATTTCAAATTTGCGCTTCATCTGGGATGGTGTCCGCGCGCGTGATTGCGCGGGTGGACACCATCCTACATCGCACCGCGATCACGGCAGCCATGTGGCTGGCGCGCTAAAGTTGGCTTCAAGCACCGGGTTGATCGCAAAGGCGATCACAGCGGCCAGCCCCAACGCCAGGATCGTAATCAGCGCCAGGGTTCCCAGAATCAGCCACACCCAGCTAACGGGCCGGTTGGGTTCGTAATCACGCATGACGCTTTCCCTCGCTAAATGCGTTCTTTGCCCCCATCATAACAAAAATTCGCCACCCCAAATCACACTTGCGTAGGCGAGCACCGCGATCAACGTCAGGCGGATGAGCTTCTCGGAGCGCGGCTCCCGAATGTCGCGGATCAGCCGATGCCCAACCAGCGGAATGCAGATCAAGCCAAAGGGGACAAGCACATCGGGAATGACACCGCTCAGCAGATGCCAGGCGACGTTCACGATCAGGATGATGGTGGTGGCCCGCAGCAGCGCCGCCGTTGTGCCCAGCCCAAAGCGTGTTGTGAAGGTACGGTCGAAGCGGCAGTCCAACTCATAATCGCGCGCCTGCTGTTCCAACTGCGCCGAAAGCGATCCTAGCAAGAACAGCGACAGTAGGAGCCAGTCGAGCGGTGTCCAGGGCAGTTGCAGTAGATACAGGCACACGAAGTAAGGGAATGTTTGTACAAAGACAGCATGAGTCGCAAGATCGAGACCGGGGCGACTCTTGAAACGCAGTGGCGGCGCGGAATATGCCCACAGCACGAACAGTCCCACGCCGAAAATGACAACACCCGCCGCACCGAAATACGCGAACAGTGTGAAAGTAGGCGCAGCGATCAACAGCACAGCGGCGACGAACCAACGCTGTGCGATTGGGTAGGTGACGAAGAAGTTGTGGGTTGCTTTGCGGGCGTCGTGCGCGTCGAATGGGGCGTCGAAGTAATCGTTGACGGCGAACCCCAGCCAGTAGCAAATCGTAATGGCGACGACCAGCGCTATCGCGTCTGCTGTGAAGCGTTGATGCAGCACCAGCGCCAATGAGCCAATTGTGAACGTCAACCCCCACGCATCAACGTGATTCCCAAACAATTTGACCAACGACGGCATAGCTTCCCTGCTGTGTTGAATGTATCTGCGACGACTCGTGCGCTGAGGTGACCAGCGTCCGCAGGCACAATGATAACTCCGAATCATGGGGATTTTACAGAGGGATTGGCGTCGATGCAGTCCGGGAATAATGGGAGGGGATGAGTGCCTTCACGGAAACCCACGAAAGGCGGGTGAAGGCACTCGACAAGCTTAGCGCCAGCGCGCTACAACCGAATTATTCGTTGATGGCGAAGGCGAGCACCTGAGTCGGGCGGTCGAAATCGTTGTCCTCAACCAGGATCAGGGTGCGGCGGCCATCTTCCAGAACCGGGCCAAAGACGACGGCTTCATGGCTGCCGATGCGTTCCACGCGATCCAGCAGGTCGTCGAAGTCCAGCACCAACCGCTTGCTGACAGCCGCTTCATCACCTGTCAGCGCGTCCACATCGATGATATTGTCGGCACCCTCCAGGCCCACTTCGTACATCTGCACCGGGCGGCTGGCCTCACCGCCAGTCACACCCGACGCCCACTGACGCTCAACCGAGAGGAAGCGACCATCGCCGATGTACAGCAGATCGTTGAGGCCGATGCCGCCGCCAGCGTCCGCCGGCTCGCTGACCAGGGTGCGCGGGCCAATCGGGTAAACGTACTCGGCGAC
>JAADYY010000285.1 GCA_010092805.1 Chloroflexota bacterium
CGATCTGTTGTCCGATGCACGGTGGTAGCTACACGCGCCCACCATGCTTTCCTCCACCCGCTAAAGACGGGTGGTTTCCAGCAAGGAGGGTTCGATGAGTTACAGCAACGGATGCGCGAGAACGATGCACACGGGATGCACCCGTAAGGAGTAAACAGCAGCCATGCGCTTAAACCGAAACACGATCATTCTCCTGGTGATCAGCGTGGTGATCATCGTTGGGGTGTTGTTGATCAACAGCAATGAGGCGACCGCGCCCGCCGAACCGGGGACTCCAGCCGCCACCGCCGCACCGGTCGCGCTGTTCCCCGGCGTGGTGCAGGAAAGCGTCGTCCGCTTCGAGATCCGCGACAACGCGACCGGCAGCTACACCGTCATGACCAAAGACGCCGCCGACATTTGGCGCGTGGACGCCACCTTTGGCACCGACCGCGCCGTTGATCAGGTGGAGGCGGTGGGGACTATGGGCGTCTTCGCCACACTCGACAGCACCGACAACTTCGAGACCGACGATCTAGCGGCCTTCGGGCTGGGCACGCCGACGCATACACTCGCGGTGGCCACCGAGGACGAGCAGGTGTTCATCATGCATGTGGGCGACGCAAGCCCCACCAGCCCCCGCTACTACGTGACCATCGACACGGGCGAATTCACGCTGGAAACGCCGCCGGAAGTCACGGCGGAAGCCACCGACGCCCTGAACGCCGAAGCCACCGAAGAAGCCACCGAAGAAGCCACCGAAGAAGCGGCGACCGCCGAACCGTCCGCGCCGACCGGGCCGCAAACGATCCCGGCGGAAGTTTCGCTGAGCGGGACGCGCACCGTCTACCTGGTCACCGCGACGTTTGTGGACAACCTCGTCGCGCTGATCGCGGAGCCGCCGTACGAGCCGCCGCCGTCACCCACGCCGCCACCGACGAGCACGCCCAACCCGTTCAGCGAGGTTGAGCAGACAGCGACCGCCGCTGTGCCGCTGCAAACCGCCACTGCGGGTGCCGTGATCGACAGCGCGGCGGATGTGCTGGCCCCGGCGCTCACGGGCATTGCCCCAACCCCGACTCGGGTGCCGGAAACCACCGACGAAGCCGAATAACGCTTCAAGCGATCATGTTTGTGCCGGCTCGCCCTTGAATTTTGGGGCGAGCCGCGCGCTCACGGCAGTGCCGCCGCCGTCTCAGCGGCAGCGTCTTGGGTGATCTGGGTCAGGATCAGGCGGTAGTCGCCGGAAGTCGTGCCTTCCTGCACGCCGAAGCGCGTCACCGCGATGGTGTAGCGGTCGGTTTCCGGCAGCGTGAAGATCAGCCGTGAGTCCCGCGTCGACGTGTCGCGGTCGTCGTTGCTGCCCCCCGGCAGCGGGGCGTCACCGGAATCGCGCAGCAGCACAATCGGGTCGAGGTCGCCGGTTTCGCGCAGTACGTCGATAGCGACGGTGTCGCCCGCCAGCCCCTCAAAGCGATAGAAGCGCGCATACACCTGATCGTTGAGCGTGCCGATGATGCCTTCCTGCCCGTAGCGGATGAGTGTATCGCCGCCTTCGCTGGCGCGCTGCTGCGGTGACGGGTTGCTGATCGCGCCCGGACGGTTGAGGAAGATCCCCTCGTTGCTGCCAGTGACACGCACCTCCGCGTTGAAGCGCTGGCCCAACGCCAGCGTCGCCGTCTCCTCAACGATCACCGCGCCCGCCACCCGCACCGTCAGCGTGAACTCGACCGCTGGACTCATGGCGCAGTTGTCCTGATACCACACCCAGACCGTGTAATCGCCCGGCACCGGACTCAGGCCCGGCCAATAGATGTGCTCAACCGGTTCGGCGCTGATCGTCTGGCAGCGGGTGTTGCTGTCGATCTCCAGCGCGCCCATGCCCGGCGCGCCGGGGTTGCTCCACGAGAGCGTGCGCCCGCTGGGGTCGCGCACAAACAGATTCAGGTCGGCGTCGCCCGCCCAGGTCGCCGTCGCTTCAAACGCGCCGGACGTGAGCACGATCTCGCCCGCCGTCAGTTCCAGGTCATAGCCGCCGCTGGTGCGCGTGTCGGCGGTGAGTCCGGCATGGGTGGCCAGCACGAGGTAATCGCCGTTTTTGGGCAGGCGGTACGGCCCCACCCGCGCGCTGCGGCTGCCGCTGATGGCGTCGTTGGCGGCCAGCTCGTTGAGATCGGTGTCCATCAAAATCAGGAACGGTTCGAGATCGCCGCTGGTGGCCGTCAGCGTCAAGCTGACAAGCTCGCCCGTTTTGCCAGAAAATGTGTAGTAGTCGCCGGGGGGCGCGCTGGAGTCGGCGGGCGTGTCAGCGCTGAGCGCGCCGCTGAGCGTCTCGTTGTAGCTGACGCTTTCGGCGTTCAGATTGTCCGGATCAAGCGGGATGACCGAAGTAAGCCGCACCGCGAAATCGCCCGTGACACCTGGGTTGCGGTTGTTGGCTTGCAGAATGTATGTCCCGGTGCGCGGGATCGTCGCGCTGAGGTTGACGAAGCGATCCCCGGTCGCTGGCGCAACCAGATCGTCGTTGGGGTCCAGCAGGCGCAGTTCCGGGTCCACGCTGCTGGTCGCGTCACGGAACATCGACACCCGGATCAAGTCACCCAGGCGGGCGTTGATGATGAACGGCACCGACGGCGTGCCCAGCGCAAACTGCCCGGTCACCTGCTCGCCGACCGGCAGCACCCGCGCCTGAATCCGGCTGACGATCAATTCGTAAGCCCCCGCACCGCTCGTCCCCGCCACCTCGATCAAGTACCAGCCGGTTTCGGGGAGCGTGGCGTTGGCGATGGTCTCGGCGATCTGGGCGGTGCGGCGCTGCTGCTGGCGGCTGATGACGTTGGCGCTGCCGTCGAGGATCCGCAGTTCGCCGTTGAGGCTGCCGAGCGGGGTGGTGAGGATCGCGGTGACAAAGTCGCCCTGCTGCCCCTGGATGGCGTAGTAATCTTGCGGCGCTGCCTCATCGAGATCATCGTTGATCACCTGGCCGAAGTCGATGATGCGGTAATCCACCCCGAATTCGGGGGTGGTCACCACCGCTGCGCCGTCGTCGGTCGGTTCCGACCCGGCGATGTCGAGGGTGAGGCGGAAGGTGCCGTTGCTGCGCCCGGCTTGCTGCTCAAAGCGCGTCGCCTCGATGATGTAGGTGCCGTTGGCCAGCAGCGTCCGTTCGATACGTGCGTCCGGGTTGCCCGGCGCGAGGTCGTCGTTGCGTTCGATCAACTGGCCGTCTGGCCCGAAGAGCAGCAGCAGCGAGTCGAGATCGCCAGAGGTGCGCTCCATCGAAATCGTCACGCTGTCGTCGCGGTTGGCCTGGAAACTGTAGCGCTGCGCCGGGATGGTGTCGTTGAGGTTGCCTTCGCTGCGCCCCGGCGTGATGGCGATGGGCGGCGGCGGCGTCGGCTGGGCAGCGACCGCGCCCACCGCCAGCCCGGTCAGCAGCAGCATGATCAGCAGGTGCTGGAGAGTCGGCCTGAGTTTCGTTATAGATCGCATGGAATTCTCGCTCGCGCTGTGTCGATTTCTGGATCTTAGCACAGTTCGCGCCCAGCGATCTGCGTGAGACTCTGGCACGGATGCTGTTGGTCAATCGATTTGATTGTGTTTTGGCCC
>JAADYY010000286.1 GCA_010092805.1 Chloroflexota bacterium
ATGAATGGAGAAAGACTTTATGGCTATGGAAGATGTGAGCTTGACCCCAGAGAACATTCGGCGGGACGAGCCGGAAAATTCCGGCGGGGGGAACCGTCGGCGCGCGCGCAGCCGGGCCGCCGGCGGCATCGGCGTGATCGTGTTCATTGGCAGTTTCCTCGGCTCGATGCTTGGCCCGTTGGCGAATCTCCCGCGCGCCATCGAGAGCGTCGAGACCTTGCAGCGGCGCTTTTTCTTCCCGCAGATGTGCGTGGTGGGCAGCAACACCATTCTGGGCGAAGACCTGGGCATGGCGCAAACCTGGGCCGAAGGCTTCGAGGAGAACGCCGATGTGCAGGTGGCGATTCGCGGCATCGGTTCGACGAATGGGGTGCGCGCCGCCGCCGCTGGTGAGTGTGTCAACGTGCTGGCGATGTCGGAGCCGATGCGCGACGACCAGTATGATACGTTATTCAGTAACCAGGTCAACTTAGACTGCGCCGCCGAGATCGGTTTTGATGTCATCGCGTTTGTGACGGACATCAACAACCCGGAACAAACGATCCGCAGTTTGATGCTGCGCCGGATTCTGCGCGGCGATGTGACTAATTGGTCGGAGATCGGCGGTACGGCGACGGGTGGCGATGTCTATGATGAACCCATCACCATTTATTATCGTCCGGGCAGCGGTACCACTGACTGGATTCTGGGTGAGATCGCCGGGTTGACCGAGGACACCCTGCCAGAGAATGCCAATTACGTCCCTTGCGGCTCCAACGGCGACTGCCTCGACCTCACGCTCAGCACACCGGGCGCGCTCTACTGGGTGAGCACCGCCTGGATGTCTACGCAGCCACGCGAATTTTTGCGCGTTATCCCGATTGTAACTGGCGATACACGCGGCCAGAACCCGCTCTCAGTCACGTTCGATATCGATCAGTACCCCAACGTGTTGGTGCGCCCGCTGTATCTGTTTGTGCTGGGCGAAAACCCGGCCAATCAGTCCGCGCGTGACTTCCTGAACTATGTCCGCAGCCGTGAAGGCCAACTGACGCTCCAGGAAACGGGCTACTTCACCTTCTTCAACCGCCCGCCCAATACCGACGTGCCGCTGCCGCCCGGCTTTGAGCCAGACCCCGAAACGGGCCGCGTTTCCGTGTGCCAACCGACGGGCGACGTCTAGCGCCGCACAGATCCGCAGGCATCTGCATAGGACCTTGTCAACGACCCCAATCCACTGATCGGGGTCGTTGGCTGTGCAGCCAGATTTTAGGCGTCGTCTTATGTTGATCTCAGGGCGATATTATTAGCTTGCTGTACAATCAAGCATATTCGATACGATTAGACATCATCATACAGGCATCATGGCACATCTTGAAGGACGGGAGCGCGCTGCCTACGTGCAGGCGATGTTTGACCGCATTGCGGGACGTTACAACCTGATGAACCGGCTGATGACCGCCGGGCAGGATCAGCGCTGGCGGCAGTTTGCGGTGCAGCAGGCACAACTCGAGTCGGGCGGTAGGCTGCTCGATCTCGCGACGGGCACCGGAGATATTGCGTTTGCGGCGCTGAAAGCGGTGCCGGGCGCGCAGGTGATCGGCGGGGATTTCTCGCTCAACATGATGCGCGTTGGGCAGGCGACGCCATTGGGGGCGCAGGTCGGTTGGAGCGGGGCGGATGCGCTCAACCTGCCCTTTCCAGACGGCACATTCGACGCGGTGACGGCGGGTTACCTCATGCGCAACGTCATCGATATTCCGCGCGCGTTTGCGGAGCAGCGCCGCGTGCTCAAGCCCGGCGGGCGGTTGGTCATCCTCGACACGACGCCGCCGGGGCCGACGCCGCTGCGCCCATTCATCGAGATCCACCTGCGCTACGTGATCCCGACACTCGGTCGGCTGATCGGGCAGGAGTCGGATGCTTACCAGTATCTGCCAGAGTCGACGCAGGCGTTCAAGACGCCGGACGAACTTGCCGATTTGATGCGTGCCGCCGGGTTCGTCAATGTGGATTACAAGCTGTTCATGTTCGGCACGATGGCCGTACATTGGGGCGAAAATCCGTCGGCGGTTTCGACCTCAGACGGCTAATCGCGCGTCAGCAGCCACAGTGTCACCGAGGCGGTGGCGGCATCTTCGCCGGGGCGAGGATAGACACCAATCTGCACCGCAGTGGCCGCCAGACTCGGCGCAGTCTGCGGCACGTCAGCCCCGATGTGCGGTGCGGTATCGACCAATACATACACCGCGCCGTGATCAGCCAGCGCCGCTTCGATTTGCGGCAGGCCGGGTGCATCCGTGCAGGTGAGTCGCAAGCTGTGCTCGGCGTAGAAATTGGCGCGGCGGCAGCCATCCGGAAACATGCTGGCGATGATCGGCAGATCGGGGCGGTCGAGCGTATTCGGCAGCCCGATCACCGCTTCACGCAAGCCGAAGCCGCCGCTGTGCTCGGTGATGTACTGCGTCCGAATCTGTGTCGGCAGCGGTGCGTCGCCGGGCGAGCGATACAGCACGGCCGCGAAGCGCAAGAACGCAACGCTCAGCACAAGAAGCACTGCGACAGCGACGACGGCGCGCCATTGTCGGCTGGGCACCTGCGCGATCAGCGCCGCGAGTCCCGCCCCAGCGAGGATCAGCATGACGGGCAGCGCCACCACAAAATGACGCGGCAGCACCTCACGCCCCAACACGATCATGCTGATCAGCGGCAGGCCGACCGCCAGCACCAGCACGCCGCCCACGCGCGGGCGGGTGATCACCAGCGCCGCTAATCCGGCCAGCAGGGCGACCGCCCACACCACCGTCCCAAAGCCAAACAACGGATCGACCAGGCGGGCGATGTTCGCCGCGATAGATGCGCCGCCCGCGCCGCTGCTCACCCAACCGAGCGCAATTGTGAAGAAGTCACGCCCGGTGACCACGATGTACGCGACGGGGACGATAAAGCAGGCCGCCGCCGCTGCCGCCGTAATGATCAGCAGCTCGAGCCGCCGCCGCAGCGGGTACACCGCGAGCAGCAGTACGACCAGCGCGATCATCAGGGCGAAGGGCAGTGCCGTGAATTTGAACAGCGCCGCCGCACCGAAGGCCGCCCCGGTGAGCAGCGCAGCGCGGCGCGCCCCCGACTGTGCCAGCCGCAGACTCGCCCACAACGCGACAACGACCAGCGCGCCCGCCTCCGCGTCGCTGAGGGCCAGCCGCTCGAAAAACAGCAGATAAGGCGACGCGATCCACAGCACACCGCCAAGTACAGCCGCCGCCGCGCCGAAGCGCGCCCGCATCAAGGCGTAGCCCGCCGCAAATCCCAGCACGGCGATCAGTAGGGTGGGGAGCCGTCCGGCGTACACCGGTGCGTTTTGTGGGTAGAGGGCCGCAATCGGCCAGTGATTGATGATCTTGCCGTCGCTGATCACCCAGAAGGGGTGCAGATTCCACACCTCAACGGCGCGCGTCAGGTGCAGACCTTCGTCATTGTGTAGGGGAAGGCCACCCAAAGCGGGTAGGCGCGTGGCCCACAAACCGCATAGGAGGATGACCGCTGGCAGCCAAGCACGCACGAACTGGCAGCCTCTCAGGACTTCACATCAGCGGCGGCGCGTGGGCAGCAGCACGGATAAACCGGGGATTTCGGAGCGCGCCGCTAACTGCTGGAATCTTCGCCCGCGCGCTGGCCGTCACGGTAGCGGTAGGTGATGCGCCCGCGCGACGGATCATACATGCTCATTTCGACGCGCACCCGGTCACCGAGCAGGATGCGGATGTAATACTTGCGCATCTTGCCAGAAAGATAGGCCAGAATGCGGTGGCCGTTCTCCAATTCGACCAAGAATTGGGTATTCGGTAAGGCCTCGACGACCGTACCCTCAACTTCGATCTTGTCTTCTTTCTTCGCCATCTTCTTCCTAGATAACTGTGCTGGACACTGGATAGATAACAACGCAAAACGGCAATTCCGCTGCCCTGAACAGGCAGCGGTTATTGGCTTGGCTCGGTTCTAGCGGCTGGCTGCCGCGGTTAGCGCGACATTGCCTTACGCTGGCGGCGGCGCGAGCGGCGGATCGCCTTCTTCTTCTCGATGCGGCGCAACTCGCTCTTCGAGATGTGCCAGCGTTTACGCCGTACTGTACTCAGGATGCCGCTGTTGGTCACTTTCTTACGAAAGCGGCGCAGCAGGGCTTCCTGGGACTCGTTGGGTCTCAGGGTGACATGTGCCATAGCTCAGCCATTCACCTCCTTTCCAGAGATTTTGGCGAGCATTCCCCGGCTGGGAGAATGCTCTGGAAGCGTAAATTATACGCCAACTTCCGCTTCGGCGCTACCGTCTTCTTGCTCGACTGGTGACTCCGCAACGGGTGCCTCGTCCGCAGCGGCTTCTGCCTCAGCCTCAGCCTCAGCGGCTTCTGCCTCGGCCTCGGCCTGGCTGGCGAGCGTCTCTTTCCAGCGGTCTTTCTCTTCGTCGGTCACCTCTTTGAGGCTGAGGCCCAGACGCTGCTTTTCCGCCTCAATGCTGATCACGCGCATAAGCAGTTTCTGCCCCTCATGCACCACCAGGCTGGGGTCTTCTGGCGGTGGTTCGGAGAGTTGGCTGGTGTGCAGCAGCGCTTCGATACCCGGGTCGAGGCTGATGAACGCGCCGAACTGCGCCACCCGCGAGACGGTGCCGTCGACCAACTGGCCCACGTGATAGAGTTCCTCCACCTTCGCCCAGGGGTTGTCTTGCAGGCGCTTCAGACTCAGGCCGATGCGCTTGCCTTCTGAGTCCAGGCGCAGGATGTAGACTTCGACTTCGTCGCCTACCTTGAGGATCTCGCGGGGGTGGTTGACGCGGTGCCAGGCCAGCTCCGAGATGTGGATCAGACCGTCTGCGCCCCCCAGATCAACAAACGCGCCGAAGTCACGCAGCCCGCTGACAACCCCCTTGCGGATCTCGCCTTCCCGGAGCTGATCGAGCAGCACTTCTTTGCGAGCCTCACGGTTGTCCCGCTGCGCGTCGCGCTGGCTGAAGACCAACCGCCGCCGCTTGCGGTTGACCTCGATCACCTTGATGGTGATGGGCTGGCCCACGAGGCGCGCCATCTTCAGTTTGCGGTCTTCTTCGTTCATGCCGCGCGGCAGATCAACGACGTGGCTGGCCGGGACAAACCCACGCAGGTTGCCAAAGGGGACGATCAAGCCGCCGCGATTCGCGTCGCTGATCACACCTTCCCAGACATCATCGTTGTTCATCAACGCTTCGGCGTTCTTCCAATCTTCGGTTTGCTGTGCTTGCGAAACCGACAACACTAGGTTGCCGTCTTCGTCTTCCATGCGCATGATCATCACGTCGATGTCATCGCCGACGTTGAAATCGAGCGCATCGGCGTTCATGCGTTCAAGATCTTTGCGCTGCACCATGCCGTCACGCATCGCGCCCTCTAGGCTGATGATCAGCCCCTGTTCGTCTACGGCCACGATGGTGCCAGTGACAATATCGCCACGCTCAAGCTGATCTTCCTCAGCAAACGAGGCTTCCAACAGAGTGGCAAAATCCATGTCATTTGGCATTGGTGCAGTGGGTGAATCGAACTGCTGCATACCCGTCTAAGCTCCCCACGAGCGGTACTCTAACTGGACGATGTAAGGCAACCATGCGCAACTCATTCCCCCT
Source organism: Chloroflexota bacterium (assembly GCA_010092805.1). Lineage (GTDB taxonomy): Bacteria > Chloroflexota > Anaerolineae > Aggregatilineales > Phototrophicaceae > Flexifilum. The sequence continues at coordinate 5,629 of JAADYY010000286.1, forward strand.
TACCTGGGCAAGGGGCATCTGCGCGCCGTGCAGCGACACGCCAGATAAAGCGGCGAGTCCTAAGCTGTGCAGCGATCAGCGCTCGAGTATCGAGGGTGCCTGACGTGCTGTTGTTTGGTTTGGGCTGTCAGCGCTGCGGCCACGCGATGCGCACACATGCACACATGCGCCGGGGTAGAGCAGGCACAGGCGCGATGTGGGCATTGGAACGCAGTTTATCGGTCGCGAGCGTGCGTAAAAACGCTTCCCCCCCCAGAGGACGACGTTTTCGCCTTCAATTACAAACAATAAAACTCGGCTGCACCGGAAGCCG
>JAADYY010000287.1 GCA_010092805.1 Chloroflexota bacterium
CGATCTGTTGTCCGATGCACGGTGGTAGCTACACGCGCCCACCATGCTTTCCTCCACCCGCTAAAGACGGGTGGTTTCCAGCAAGGAGGGTTCGATGACTTTGCGTGACGATCAACAATTGGGCCAGTACCGCGTCATTTCCCAGCTTGGGCAGGGGGGCATGGCGACCGTCTACAGGGCCTATCACGCCCGCCTGGATCGGCATGTGGCGATCAAGATGCTGCATCCGGCGTTCCTGGAAGACCACGACTTCCTGGAACGCTTCGAGCGGGAAGCGCGGATCGTCGCGCGGCTGGAGCATCCCAACATCGTGCCGATCTACGACATCGCCGATGAAAACGGCCACCCCTACCTGGTGATGAAGTTCATCGAAGGGCGCACGCTCAAGCGGCGGCTGGTCGAAAGCCCGCTGGCGTTGGCGGATGTGCTGCATCTGCTGCCGCCCATCGCCGCCGCGCTCGACTACGCCCACACGCGCGGCATTCTGCACCGCGACATCAAGCCGTCGAACATCATCATCGACAACCAAGACACGCCTTACCTCACCGATTTCGGGCTGGCACGCATGGTGCAAACCGGCGGCAGCTCGCTGAGTTCCGACATGATGATCGGCACGCCGCATTACATGTCGCCGGAGCAGGCGATTGGCCGCGGTGACCTCGGCCCGGCGACGGATGTGTATGCGCTGGGGGTGGTGCTGTATGAGCTGATCGTGGGGGTGCTGCCGTTCAACGCCGATACGCCTTTCGCCATCATCCACGATCACATTTATCGCGCGCTGCCGCTGCCCACACAGATCAACCCAGAAGTCACGCTCGAAGTCGAGCAGGTGCTGCTGATTGCGCTGGCGAAAGATCCAGCGGCGCGTTATCAATCGGCGGGCGCGTTGATGACGGCCTTCCGCGACGCCGTCGCGGCGTCCGGCTTGCAGACACTCAGCCCAAATCGCGCGGCGGTCGCCTCGGAGTCGATGGCGAAGCTGCGCGGCTCAGAAGACTATTTCACGCTGCCCGGCGCTGCGGCATCCACCCCGGCACTGCCCGGCCCCGCCGCCCCGCCGTCACCACCCAGCGCAGCGACGCCAGCCGCAGCGGCGGCACAGGCTGCGGAGTCGGCAAGCACAGCCGGCACGGCGGACGCTTCCAAGCCGAAGCGGCGTGATGTGGTCGAATCGTCGTTCTCGTTCGACCACGTGATGGATCAAATTGGCGACGCGCTCGAAGACGCCAGCGGCATATTCGACAACACGCCGAGTTGGAAAAAAGCTGTCCTCATCCCCGACGAAGCGCTCTCGCTGCGGCGGCGGCTGGAGTGGGAATTCAAGAAGCGTAATGAATTCTGGATTCACGCACTCATCTTCCTGATCATCAATGGCGGCCTCATGCTCGTTTTCTTCGGCGTCATGCCACAGCTCGCCGCCGCATTCCGCGACGAGTTCGGCAGCCAGCCGTGGCCGCTGATCGTGGTGTTCGCGTGGGGGTCGGGGTTGTTGGCCCACGCTGTCGAGACCTACCATGAGACCGGTCACCGCGCCAGCGAACGCGCCCGCCGCATCCGCGCCGCACTACGCGACAGCTTCGGCCCCGATTGGAGCAACGCGGAGCGCAATGACCTCAAGCGGGTGCGCCGCCGCGTCGAAGCACCGGACAAAAAGCGGGTTGAGTTCGCCCAACACTTCGTTGTCTACCTGATGATCAACGCGATGCTGTTTGCAATCTTCCGCATGACGCAAGGGCTGAACATACCCGACATGCTCGACGGCGACTTTGTGATGGGTGCGATTGACTTCCCGTGGCCAATCCTGGTGACGATCTTCTGGGGCGTGGGGTTGATGGCCCACTTCTTCGAGGTGCGCGCTGCCGTCCGCCGCGAGGGCGTCATTGACCGGGCCATTGAGCGCGAACGACGCCGGCAAATGCGCCTGGACCTGCGCGAGGAAAAGCGCAAAAATAAGCGCAAACGCCTGACCGACTCGCAAATCGCGGCGTCTGCGCGGGATGATTCAGCGGTTGACGAAGCGCTCGACCCGCCCACCGTGCGCCTGACCAGCGACGGCGAATTCACCGACAGCATGATGGAGTCGCTGGATGAGCGGGGTCAGCAGCGCTCTGATCAGCGGTAGGTGGTCAGGATTCCTGCATCCCTGAGATCAGCGAGCGGAAGCGGAACGCGCCGATCACGCCCATGATGCCCACGACAATCAGGATGATGCCCAGCAACGTCACAGCGGCCACCACTGTCATCACTGGGTTGGCGAGCAGCAAAATGGCGATCAACACCTGCACGATGCCCAGGATGATCTGGCCGACTGAGCGCGGGCGGCGGAAGCCCGCGTAAAGGTGGATGCCGCCGACGATCACGGCGTTAATGGCCAGCAGCAACACGAATACTTCTGCGGCAATCACCGCGCCAAGCATCGGATTGATGCCGAGGATGAATAACCCGGCGGCGATGCTGAGGATGGCCGCCATCAGGTGCCACACCCACATGCCTGTGCGGTGCATGACCGAACCGACCAGATCAAAAATGCCGCCCACCACCCAGAAAATTGCCAGGATGCGCACCCAAATGATCAAGGTCATGGCAGGGCGCGTGACCAGTGACAGCCCGATGAATATTGCGGCGATGGCCCACAGCAGAATAATCCACCAGGGCATTCTTTCGCTCGGTGCCCGCAGTTTCTGTGGTTGCTCAGGCTGTTCGAGCTGTTGTGGTTGTTCGGGCTGTTGTGGTTGTTCAGGCTGCTCTGAATCCGCTGAAGTCATTGAAGCGCTTGCGTCCGATGTCATTGATCGGCCTCCTGACTATCTTCCACGATTTGCATTGACGTACGGTTTGCCGAGCGACGATATTACATCAATTGCCCGGCAGATGCCAAATCGTCCCTCACGGGGCCAGGGTCATCGCATCAAAATCACAGGGTGATTGCATCAAAATCACCCATGCGGCTTCTGGGGACTCACCCCCGCGTTCCCCCGCTCCCGAAGCCACCGGCTGGCGCAGTCGCCAAATAAACATATATGTCCAAATTACATTAACCCCTCGCCCTGAGGGAG
>JAADYY010000288.1 GCA_010092805.1 Chloroflexota bacterium
CGATCTGTTGTCCGATGCACGGTGGTAGCTACACGCGCCCACCATGCTTTCCTCCACCCGCTAAAGACGGGTGGTTTCCAGCAAGGAGGGTTCGATGAAGCTGCTCTTTGTAACCTCTTCGCTGGATCTCACACAGCCGTTCAGCGCGACACCCGCCTGGTGGCAGCTCTTCAAGGGGCTGTACGAACACGACGTCGAGGTGATCGCCGCGCCGTATCAAGGCCCATCGATTGAGTCGTTGTGGTGGCGGGCCGCCCCGAACCCGGCGCGCTGGCAGGGCGATCTGTTTTTGAAGGCGCGCCAGACCGTCCGCCGCGTGACGGGGGCCAACGCCCGGATTGAGGCGTTGGCTGTCACGCCCGGCGTCGAAACCTGGCCGGACAAGACGGCGCGGCAGGTGGCCCAGGCGACGATTGCGCCGCTGTGGTGGCGGCAGATCGACCGCCTGCTGTGCGCTGAGCCGGACATCGACGCAGTGATCTTCTTAACGGTGCCGCTCAATCATCTGGTGGGGGTGGCGGCGGAGATTCAGCAGGTACACAAGACGCCGGTGCTGTACTACGACGGCGATGTGCCTGCCAGCCTGCCGCAAATGCAGGGCTTCGCCAGCGGCTTCCGGATTTATCAGGGCGCTGACCTGAGCGAATATGCGGCGTTCATCAGCAACAGCGACGGCGGCGCGGCAACACTGAAAGATCTGGGGGCGCGTGCAGTCCACACGCTCTATTACGGCGCAGACCCGGATGTGTTCGCCCCGGTCGATGTGCCCGCGCAAGACATCGATGTGCTGTTCTACGGGCACGGACGCGAATACCGCGCCGATTGGATCGACGCGATGATCAAGGCACCGTCGCAGGCACTCCCACAGGCGCGATTTGCGGTGCGCGGCACCAAACTCGGCGACCTGGGCCGCGCCGAAACGCTGCCCTACCTCAGTTTCAGCAAGCTGCGCGAATACGCCGCACGTACCAAGATCAACCTCTGCATCACGCGGGCGGCGCACGCCAACACACCGCGATCCTCGTCGTCGCGCCCGTTCGAGCTGGCGGCGATGGGCTGCTGCATCGTCAGCAACCCGTATGACGGCATCGAGGCGTGGTTTGAGCCGGGCAAAGAGATCTTTGTGGTCGGTTCCGCCGAAGAAGCTGTTGACTGTTACCGCTACCTGCTCGATCACGAACATGAGCGGCGGCGCGTGGGCGCGGCAGCCCGGCAGCGTGTGCTGGCTGAGCACACGTTTCAGCACCGTGCGGGCCAACTCATCGAGATCGTCCGCCGCTACATCTGACGGTGCTGATCATGGCGCTGCTGACGCCGCTGATCGCGCAGCACGGCGATCACGAAGCGCGGCAAGCGCAGCATCCGCCGGAAACGCCAGGGCTGCAAATAGAGGCGGTAGAGCCACTCCAGCCCTAGATTGCGCAGCCACAGCGGCGCGCGCGGGATCACGCCGGCGATGAAATCGAGCGACCCGCCCACGCCCATCGCCATCGTCACGTGCAGGCGCGGCAAATTGCGCGCGATCCATTTGTCCTGCTCCGGCGCGCCGTAAGCCACAAACAGAATATCTGCATGGCTGTCGTTGACACGGGCAACAATTTCGTCCTCTGCTTCGGGTGATGGGCTGCCAGCGTACACCCCCGCGATCTGCAACGCCGGATGCCGCGCGCGCAGCACATCACCTGCCCGCGCCGCGACGCCCGGCCCCGCGCCCAGCAGAAACAGCCGCCAGCCGCGATCCGCTGCCGCCGCCGCGATCAACGGCACGCCGTCCGATCCGGTCACGCGCTCCGGCAGCAGATGCCCGAGTCGGCGCGCCGCCCACAGCACCCCCACGCCATCCGGCACGGTGAGCGCCGCCCGCCGCAGAATCCCGCGAAAGATCGGGTCGTGCTGGGCGATCATCATGAATTCCGGGTTGATCGTGCAGATGTGGCGGGGGCGCTGCACCCCAGCCGCCCGATCCGCGTCGATCCACGCGCCGATCAGCGCGAGCCAGCGCGCAAATGTGATCACGCTGACGGGCAGGCCGAGGATCAGCAGTTGCTCAACGACGGCGTGCTGCGGTGCGGTCGGCACTTCCGGCGCGGGATCAGCAGCGTGCAGCAGACTCCGCGCCGCCGCGATCACGTGCTGCGCGGTCACGAGGCGCATACAGGTGCGGGCCGGGCAGCCGTCGCGTGCGCCCACCCCATGACCGACGTAGCTGCACGGGCTGCATTCCGGCGCGCTGCGCACCACGCGATGGGCGCTCGTCGGCGTCCAGGGGTGCCAGGCGGCGTGATTGCTCGGCCCGAAGATCGCCACGACGGGCAAGCCGACCGCCGCCGCCGCGTGCAGCACGCCGCTGTCGGCACCGATGCACAGATCGCAGCGGGCGAGCACCCCAGCCAACGCCGCGAGTGAGGTTTGCCCGGTGAGATCGACGAGATGATCGAGATCGGCTGAGCGCATGGCCGCCGTGACCGCCGCGCTGTCATCGCCCGGCCCGCCGACGAGGATGATCTGCGCGCCGTCGTGTCCGATCCGCGCAGCGGCGACCGCCGCAAACGACTCCGGCGACCAGCGCCGCGCCCGGCTGTAACCGCCGCTGCCCGTATGGATGGCGACGCGCAGCCGATCAGCAGCGTCAGATCCTGGCAGCAGCCGATCCGCCGCTTGATCATCGCGGGCGATCTGCGCGGGGCGCGGGGTCGAGTCTGCGCCGAGCAGTGCGACGAGATCGAGCCAGTACTGCGCCTGATGCCGCGCCCCAAACCCGTGATCGGGCAGCCGCTGCGTCAGGAACCCCGCCTGGCCGTTGTCCAGCCCGACTCGCTGTGGGCTGCCCGCCGCCGCCGCGATCCCGGCGAACTTGAGCGATCCGGCCCGTGTCGAAAAGTGGTGCAAAAAGATCGTCACGTCGAAGCGGCCCCGCCGCAGCCGCCGCGCCAGAGCGACCGCCCGCCGCAGATCACGCGGTAGATGACGCGGCCTCGTCAGCGCGCCGCGCTCGAAGGTCAGGATCGCATCGACCAGATCCAGCCCGGCCAGGATCGGGGCGCTGTGTGGCGTCGTCAGCAGCGTGATGTGGGCGTCCGGGTGGCGTTCACGCAGCGCACTGAGCGCCGGGGTCGAAAGGATCAGGTCGCCGATGTCCGCGATCTGTACAACGAGGATGCGGGGCGCGTCTGGCATGGGGATCAGCGGGCTGCCGCTTCCAGCGCGTCGAGCGCCGCCGCCGCCGCCGCGTCCCAGTTGAATTTGCGCGCCTGTTCGACGCCGCGCTCGCGCAGCGTGATCAGCAGGTTGGGGTTATCGACGACGCAGGCCAGCGCATTGACGATGGCGTCCACATCCAGCGGATCGACGAGCAGGGCGGCGTCCCCGGCGAGTTCGGGCAGGCTGGAAGTCGTGCTCGTGATCACCGGGGTGCGGGTCAGCAGCGCTTCGAGCACCGGGAAGCCGAAGCCTTCATATAATGATGGGAAGACC
>JAADYY010000049.1 GCA_010092805.1 Chloroflexota bacterium
GCGGCGGATCACACAGGGTCATCGCAGCAAAATCACCCCCTCGTTCTCACGCTTCAGAAGCGACCGGCGACCGGGCCTGCGGCGCTGGGCGAGGGGGAGGCACGGCGTCTGGTAAAGCTGCTCGATAAATATATATATACAAAGCGTATTACCCCCGCTCCCACAGCTTCGCGGGGAGCGGGGTGGCGCGGAGCGCCGGGGTGAGGGCGATACCAGGGTCACAAAAGACCATGATGTAGAGCAAATTTGATGCGATTGCCCTGGCGGATCACAATTTGGGCAGCGGAAACGGGCACGCGGTGTGCTACAATGCACCGCGTGTTTTGTAATGGATCGTGGATGCTGATCGAACAGCGAAGCAGGTTGAGGCGTGCTGTGCGCCCCGGCAGCTTTTCGTTTGCCCAGCGCGTAGATCCTGAGACGGATGGAGTGAATTCGGACGTGGGTAAGAAATACAAACTCAAGACGCATAAGGCGACCGCCAAGCGCTTTCGCGTGACAGGCGGCGGCAAGGTGGTGCGCACGAAGGGCGGCAAGAGCCATTTTCGCCGCCGCACCTCAACGCGGGTGAAGCAGAAGCTGGACAAAATGTTGGTGGTGCGCCAACCCGCCGAAGCCCGGCGCATTCGGCGGCTGGCACCGTACCTGGGGCTGTACAAACAGAACCCGCCTGGGTAAGATCAACCGATATCATCAGACAATCGCTGAACAGATAAATGCCCAGAGTGCTGCCTCTGGGTTGTTGTTGTTGGGAGTATACTCGGCATGGCCAGAACCAAGACGGGGTTTGTTCGTCGTCGCAAACACAACAAAATTCGCAAGATGGTCAAGGGGCAGTGGGGGTCGCGTGGACGCCTGTTCCGCCGCTCCAACGAGGCGATGCTCAAGAGCTACTGGTACGCCTATCGTGACCGGCGCGTGCGCCGTCGTGATCTGCGCCGCCTGTGGATCACGCGCATCAACGCGGCAGCGCGCCTCAATGGCATGAGCTACAGCAAATTTATCTTCGGCCTCAAGCGGGCGAACATCGCGCTGGATCGCAAGGTGCTGGCCGACATTGCTGTGCATGACATGGACACCTTCGGCAAGATCGCTGCGATCAGCCAGCAGAATCAGTAATCACAGCGGCGGATCAGCCGTCCCACGCACGATCCGCCGCTGTGCGAATACCCCCCATGATTACCAGCCTCCAAAACCCGAAAGTCAAGCTGGTGTACGCGCTGCAAACGCAGGCCAGGGCACGGCGCAAACACAATAAGCTGGCGCTGGAAGGGTTGCGCTTGATTCACGATGCGTTAGCGCGTGGCCAGATGATGCCGGAATTGTTCCTTTACGACCCTGAAGTGTTCACCGATGCCGCTGCGCTCGATGATTTGCGCGGGCAGGGGGCGGAGATTCTGGCGGTCGCGCCGGAGGTGCTGCGCCACATCAGCGGAACGGAGCACCCGCAGGGCGTGATCGGCGTGTTTCCGTTGCCCCGCGCGGATCTGCCCGATCAGCCAGATACTGTGCTGATCCTCGACCAGATCCGCGACCCCGGCAATCTCGGCACGATCCTGCGGACGGCGGCGGCGGCGGGCATCGGCGCGGTGCTGCTGGCCCCCGGCTGCGTCGATGTCCACAACCCGAAGGTGCTGCGCGGCGCGATGGGCGCGCATTTCCGTGTGCCGACGGTCGAGCGCGACTGGGCCGCGATCAGCGATTACTGCGCCGGCTGCGCGCTCTATCTGGCTGATCATCCGGGCGAGGTGCGCTACGATGCCGTCGATTGGTCGGGGCGGTGGGCGTTGATCATCGGGAGTGAGGCGCACGGCGCGAGCGCGGAAGCCGAACAACTGGCAGCGGCGCGGATTTACATCCCGATGGCGGCGGGGGCCGAGTCGCTCAATGCGGCGGTGGCTGCTGGGGTGATCCTGTTCGAGGCGCGGCGTGCGTATTGGGGTTGATCAGCGGCATTTAGAGCCGGGAAGGGCGACCGGGTGGCCGCCCTTGATCAGCACAGCGCGCTTAGAAATTGATCATCTGGCCTTCGAGGCCGTGCGCCGCTTCCTTGACCGCTTCGCTGAGCGTCGGGTGTGCGTGAACGTTGCGGGCGATCTCTTCCGGCGTCAGTTCGGCCAGCCGTGCCAGCGTCAGTTCGGGCAGTAATTCGGTCACGTCCGGCCCGATCAGGTGTGCGCCGAGCAGTTCGCCATACTGCTTATCGCTGATCAGCTTGACGAAGCCAGCGGTCTCGCCCAGCCCGTGCGATTTGCCGTTGGCCTGGAACGGGAATTTGGCGACGTTGATCTCGTAGCCGTGATCGCGGGCCTGCGCCTCGGTGTAGCCAAAGCTGGCGACCTGCGGCTGGCAGTAAGTGGCACGTGGCATCATCACGAAGTCGAGTTCGACGGTGTGCGCCCCGGCGATGTTCTCTGCTGCGACGATGCCCATGTTCTCGGCGACGTGGGCCAGCATCAGCTTGGCCGTGACATCACCGATGGCGTAGATGTGTGGCACATTGGTCTGCATCTGCTCGTTGATGTCAACCGCGCCGCGTTCCGTGAGCTGGACGCCCGTGTTTTCCAGGCCGTAGCCTTCGGTGCGCGGCTTGAAGCCAATGGCCTGCATCACCCGGTCGGCTTCGAGCACCTGCTGCGCGCCATCCTTGCCTGTGATGGTGAC
>JAADYY010000289.1 GCA_010092805.1 Chloroflexota bacterium
GATGACATGGGCGAAGACGCCCCCGAAATGGAACCGACCGAAGAGGCTGGCGCGTAAGCTGCGGCAGCTCAACGCGCCAGACCACGCGGGGGTGGCGGTGAGCGCCGCCGCCCCTGCTCTCCTTACGCTAGCGTTTCACCGCACATTGCAACCTTCAAACTCAAGTGCCTCTTAAGCCTTACAGCCACGATATTCTGCGTAAGATGGGTATGACGTTGGGGCCGTGTTGTCATTTTCAGCATTACAAATTATGTTGCTATACAGTTAGATTCGGACGACAACTTGTCTGGCTTATCCCCCCAAGTTTGGTGGGTACTCGAAATTCCGTTCGAACGTAGACTCTAACTGCATGGCCGGAACACCTGTGCGAACATACATATAAAAGTCTTTTCCACACCCGTGTGACATCTACTGACCTGATACAGAGCAAGGAGCAGTTGATGACGACAACGTCCACCACACCTGTTGTCACCCCGACCACCCCCATTCCCCCGGATCCTCGTTTGAATCTCAAGCCTGCGGATTGGCGCTGGGCCACCTGGCGTAAAGCCCCACCGCTGCCGCGCCCGGCCCCGAAACCGTTCGATAAAGCCGCTACCCTCGAACGGCTGCGCAAAGGCAAATCCCGCTACAACATCGCCTGGGACACCCTAGGCATCGCGCCCTCGCTCACCAATGAGGAGGCGCATTTCTGGCTGGACGCCATGGCCTACAGCGCAAAGCATCCCTATGATCGGAAAGCGTTGATCGAGCACGTCGAGGCTGGCACCCATGACGGCCTCATCAGCACCGACGCGGTCAAGGAATTGGTTGCGGAGATCCCCAGTTGGCAGGTGTCCAAAAAGCTGCTCATCCCAGTGGCGACGCTGCTCCCGCTGGGAGACCTGGTATCGGCAGTGTGCGCCAATGAGCACACGCATGGCGTAATTCACGGGGTGCAGGAGTATGTTTGGCCCTACTGGACAGACGCCGACATGGACACTGTCCGCGAGCACCTGCGCGAACCCATCGCCAGCTTGAACCAATTTGAGGACGCCAATGGTCACCCGGCGCTGGTGTGGCCGCTGGCGGCGCTGGTCGGCGGCTTTGACGAGGCCATCGACGCAGTGATGAGCAAACTGGCACAACACACATATTGGCCCCAACTGGCGATTGAAACCATATTTGGTTTGAGCGACCCAGAGCGTGTGCGCTATCATCTGGAGCGGTTGCAAATCCTACTGCTCGAGGGGCATCACGCACGGGCGTGGCTGGCGCATATGGAAGGCGCTGGGCTGGATCTGCTGTATAGGTCGGTGGTGCGGGGGGCGGCCCACAGAAGTCCCAGCCCACTGGTGACTGTCTTCAAGCAAATCGAGCTGCCGGAGATGGCACCGTATATGCTGTCGCTGCGCGAACGCGGCGGGAAACTGACCAGGCAAGCACAGGATTGGCTCGCCGAGCACCCCGATCTGGCGGCGCAGGGGCTGGTGGAGACCGCCGTAGCGCCGGACGCCACCGAGGACAACCCAAACGTGCCGTTTGTCTGGCTGCGCCAAGCGGCGCGCGAGTTTCTGCGGGTGCTCAAAACGCGCGATCACGAGGATGTGGTACGCGCGGCCATCGCGACACTGCCCGAAGACCAGCAGGCGGTGCTGCAAACCGAAGTCCTGGACTACGAAGCGAAACTGCCGCCCACCTTCGACGACGACAACACCCCAGATTGGATCAAGGATGGTGTGGCGGCAGTCGCCGCGATCAAGCGCCCACCAAAGGTCAACTGGATCGACTTTCTGGAACTGCCGATTGTCACGATCGATGGGTTCCGTCTGAATCAACAGCAGGGGCAGGCGCTGCTGATCGCGCTGGCGAAATCGACGATCAACGCGCCGATGCAGTACGTGCTCGATTTCAAGGCGCACGCCAACGCCACCGACCTCGATGGGTTTGCCTGGGCGCTGTTCGAGCACTGGGAGAAGATTGGCGGGGAGGCGAAAGAGAAGTGGGCGCTGTACGCGCTCGGTTGGTTCGGTAACGATGCTTCGGTGATGAAGCTGACGCCACTGATCAACAAGTGGCCGGGGGAAAGCAAGCACAAACGCGCCGAATGGGGGTTAGACGTGCTGAGCATGGTCGGCACCGACACCGCGCTGATGCATCTCACCGGAGTTGCACGCAAGGCCAAATTCAGCGGCATCAAGCGGAAGGCGCAAGCCGCCACCCTCAAGATCGCCGAGACGCGCGGCCTGACCATCGAGCAGCTTGAAGACCGGATTGTGCCGGACTGCGATCTCGACGCCGATGGCCGCCGCACCTTCGATTACGGGCCACGTCAGTTCACCTTCCAACTCAACAGCGACATGAAGCCCGTCGTCCGTGATGGTGACGGCAAGCTGCGCGGCGACCTGCCCAAGCCGAACAAAAGCGACGACTCGACATTGGCACCGCGCGCGCAAGCCGAATGGAAGCTGATCAAGAAGCAGGTGCGCGAGGTGACCAAGACGCAGATCGAGCGCTTGCAACAAGCGTTGATCGCGCGGCGTGCATGGTCGCCAGATGAGTTCGAAGCGTTCCTCGTCAAGCACCCGCTGATGATCCATCTGGCGCGGCTGTTCGTGTGGGGCAGCTACGATGCTGAGGGCAAGCTGGTGACATCGTTCCGCGTGACCGATGAGAGCGATTACGCCAACGTCGAGGACGACGAAATCACACTGAACGCTGATCTGAAAATCCGGCTGGTGCATCCCATCGACATCAGCGCGGCGGCGCTTGGGGCCTGGGGCGAGATCCTCAGCGACTACGAAATCGTGACGCCGTTCCCGCAGCTCGCGCGCCCCATTTACACTTATACGCCGGAAGAAGCCGACGAAGTTGAGCTGACGCGCTTCGCAGACTATGAAGTCGAGGCGATAGCGCTGGTGGGTATCCTGGAAAAGAAGGGGTGGACGCGCGGGCGCGCCGAGGACAACGGGGTGTTCTTTGTCCATTCGCGCCAATTCCAGGGCGTAGACATCACGGTGTTCGCCGAATACGAAGGCATCCCGATGGGCTTGATCGGTGAATGGGATCCGCAATCGATTGACCGGGTGTATTTTGTCAAAGGGCTGCACCAGCCCTGGGATTACGGACGCTTCGGCAGCGGCAAAGACAGCGAAAAACGCTTGAAGATGCGCGATGTGCCGCCGTTGGTATTCAGCGAGGCCGTCCACGATCTGACCGTTGTGGCGCAAAAGGCCGCCCAGGAATCCTGAGCCGGGGCACACACGGCTCGAATCGAGCGCGGGGATCGAGTGTGAGGAGGGAAAGTACAATGATCGACCCAACGTCGTTGGCACAGCCGACGGGCGTCCTGTTGGAGCCACAGGATTGGTTCCGCGCCACCTGGCGCGATCTAGCGCCGCTGCCCAACCCAGTGACCGAGGAGCACCCCTTCTATTGGGATGCCCTCAAGGGGCGCTTCAAGAAGGTGACGGCGGGCGGCTACTACTCGCAGCGCATAGCTGAAGCCAAACTCGCACCGGGCATGTCCCGGCGTGAGGCGCACTTCTGGGTGTACGTGATGTCCTTCACTGACCCCACCAAATTGAACGTTGATGAACTCGACCCAGACGACTTCACTGGCGAAATCAGTGAAGAGGACTTCGTGTCAATGCTGCCGACGGTCTACGCTTACAGCGCCGAAGCGCTCATCATCCCGCCAGCGACGCTGCTGCCGCTGGCGCAGGTGGTGCCGCACTTGATGTTCAGCAACGTACACCGCGACCTGGTATATGGATTTCAAAAATATTACCTGCCTTACCTCAGCGCGCAGGAACGCAGCGAACTGCAAGCGGCGGTAGGGGCGCAGATGTCGCAACCCAGCTCCCTGTCCACATCGTCGAGAGGTGTCGCCACACACCTGCTGTGGGCGGCGCTGACAGGGGTACACGACGCGGTGGAGGCCGCAGTGGCCAAGTGGCCGGACGACAAGTATGTGCGGCGGCGCAAAATCCGCGACCATCAGGCGAAATATGCCGTTGATGTCATCCTCGGCCTGGGCGACCCGGATCTGGTTTACCAACACATGGCGCGCCTCGAGCTGCCGCTCATGCACGGCGAGCACGCGCGCGCTTGGCTGGCCCACACCGAAACCCGGCACCTCGATTATCTGCGCGATTCGGCGCTGGTTGAGAAGGGCCGCAACAAGTGCAGATGGCTGATCGAGGCGCTGGGGTTGGTGGAAAGTGATGAAGTCGCCGGGTACATGATCGAACTGCTCAACGACTCGGTCTCGCCGGATGCGGCGCGGCGTTGGCTCGATGATCACCCCGAACTGGCGATTGGCGGTGCCGCCCGGCTGGCGGTGGGCCGCACCAAAATCGCCGAGTCGGCGCGGGGATACTTGCGGCGCGCGGCCCGCAAAGGCCAGTATGACCTGCTGAATGAGAAGGTCGATAAGAAGCTGCTGGAGCGCGTGATCGACCACACGGTCACGGTCGATAAGCCCGCCTTCGATGAGACAACCACCCCAAATTGGCTGCGCGATGCACTGGCGGGCAGCATCACGCACCTGGGCGGCAAGCCCGTCAAACCGCCGACGTGGGTGGGGCCAGGCGACCTACCGCCGATCATCGTTGGGGATCACCTCCTCAACGATGCACAGGTCGAGGCGCTGCTGGCGGCGCTGAATTACAACAAACAGGGCGGCGTTGACGAGGTGCCGCATAACCCGCTGGTCATCGCCATCAAAACCCACGCCGATCAGCATCAGCTTGACGAGTTTGTGTGGGGGCTGGCGGAATTCTGGCTCACGCGCGGGGGGCAGTACTCTGAACAGTGGGCGCTGAAAGCAGTGGGCTGGCTGGGCGGCGACCGCTTGATGCCGCGCCTCACCCCGCTGATTCGCGAATGGGCGGTCAACAAGAAGGCGGGCAAGCGCAGCCTGGTCACCGCGGGGGTGCATGTGCTCGCCGAGCAGGGCAGCGATACCGCCGTGCTGCAATTGTACCAACTGCGCGAGTCGCTGCATCGCTTCCGTTACGACCAGCGGGTGGATGAGTACATCCGGGCGGTCGCGGAGAAGCGTGGCGTTGGCGAAGAAGAACTCGCCGACCGCGCTGTGCCCGACTGCGGCCTGAACGCCAGCGGCACCGCCGTCTTCGATTATGGGCCGCGTCAGTTCCGGCTGGTGATGGGGCCAGACCTCACGCCGATGGTGCGCGACGAGCGCGGCAAACCCCGCAAAGACCTGCCGCGTGTGGGGGTCAAAGACGACTCGCTCAAGGCGGATGAAGCCCGCGCTCAGTGGAAACTGATCAAGCAGCAAGTGCGCGATGCGAGCAAGCAGCAGGCGTGGCGCTTGGAGCAGGCGCTGCGCCAGGAACGGCGCTGGGACTGGGCCGCTTTCGAGGCGTTGTTTGTGCAGCACCCGCTCCTGCAGCACCTGATCCAGACGCGGGTGTGGGGCGAATTCGACCAGCGCGGGCGCTTGCAGCAGTCGTTCCGGTTGACTTCGGATCTGACTTTCAGCGACTGCGACGATGAATCGCTCACCCCGGCGCGCAAGGGGCAGGTCGGCCTGGTGCA
>JAADYY010000290.1 GCA_010092805.1 Chloroflexota bacterium
TGATCCCGCTGTACAATGCGAGTCATCTACGCAGTACTGCACCCTGAGACGCTCATTGATGAGACGCCCATGATGATAGACACGACCCGCTGGACGAGCTTCGACCTGATCTTCTTCGACTGTGACAGCACGCTCTCCACGATTGAGGGCATTGATGAGCTGGCGCGGTTGAAGGGCAAAGCGTGGCGCATTGGTGTGCTGACGCAGAAAGCGATGGACGGGGATCTGGATTTGGGCGAGGTGTACGGCAAACGGCTGCAAGCCATCCGCCCCACCCGCGCACAGCTCCGCGAGATCGAGGATCAGTATTGGGAACATCAAGTGCCGGACGCGCACGCCGTGATCGCGGCGCTGCAAGCGTTGGGCAAAACGGTGTTTATCATCAGCGGTGGGCTGGCCGAGCCGGTGCGCGGCTTCGGCAAGCGCTTGGGTGTGCCGCCAGAAAACATCCGCGCCGTAGAACTGCAATACAACGAACTCTCCGGCGATTGGTGGCGCTACTACGAACCCGGCTCGCAGGCCGAGCAGACGTATCTGGATTACAACCAGGGGCCGCTGACAATTTCCAGCGGCAAGCCCGCGATCGTCCGCGAACTGGCCGGAGACCGACACGGACGCCGCATGATGATCGGCGATGGCTCGTCAGATCTGGCGGCACATGACGAGGTGGATCTGTTTGTGGGGTTCGGCGGGGTGGTCGCGCGGCAGAAAGTCAAAGCTGGGTCGCCAATTTTCGTGAATGTCAATTCGCTCGCCCCGATTCTGCCGCTGGCCACCGGGCCGCAAGGGTACGCCCGTCTCGCCGGGACGCCGCATCAGGCGGTGTTCGAGCGTGGGCTGGCGCTGATCGGCGCGGGCGATGATGAATCCGGCAGTGTTCATATTCAATCCGACGAGCTGCGCGCAGCCTACCAGAAAGTGTTCAAGGCCAACGATGACTAATTTTTGCCCGCAAGCCGTGCTGTTCGACATGGACGGCACCCTGATCGATTCGGAACCGGTCTGGCAGATCGCCGAGGATGCGCTCATCACAGCGCGCGGCCAAGCGCCGCGTGAGGAAGTCCGCAAGGCGATTATTGGGATGCGGCTGACCGATTCGCTCAGCGTGTTTCGTGATTCCTACGGCTTCACCGAGACGGTGGCGGAACTACGCGCCGAACTCATCGAGCGGATGTGTTCGTTGATCCCGACGCATGTCAAGCCGAAGCCGGGCGCAACCGCGTTGATCGCGTATTTTTCTGCGAACGGCGTCCCCTGCGCCATTGCGTCGAGTTCACCGCTGGAGATCATCGAGACGGCGGTGGCCAGCCAGAATTGGCGTCCGTACATGCGCCATCTTGTCTCCGGCGATCAAGTGGCGCACGGCAAACCCGCCCCCGATATTTACCTGGAAGCGGCGCAGCGGATGGGGTTTGCGCCGGAGGTGTGCCTGTCGATTGAAGACAGCGTGAACGGCTCCCGCTCGGCGGTGGCAGCGGGCACGGTTTGCTACATCGTCCCAGATCTTTCGCACAGCACCCTCGATCAGTTTGACGGCATCTCGCCGCACATGTTCAGCGACCTGCACGCGGTGCAGCGCAGCCTGGAGCACTGCGACTTTGGCTGATCGCTGGCAGATTCTGGTGGCAACCGATCTGACGGATGAGAGTTTGGCGCTGCTGCGCGGCGCGCCGCAGGTTGCGGTGCAGACAGCCACGCCGACGCTGGCCGCCGTGCGGGAGCAGATCGCCAGCGCGCACGCGCTGATCTCGCGCGATGATGTGCCGGTGGACGCAACCCTGCTCGATCACGCGCCGCTGCTGCGGGTGATCGGGCGGGTGGGGGCGAGCGTGGGCAACGTCGATATTGAGGCAGTGACGCGGCGCGGCATCATTGTCATGAACACGCCCGGTGCCAACGCCATCGCTGCCGCCGAGCACACACTCGCGCTGATGCTGGCGCTGAGCCGCAAACTGATCGTTGCGCACAACAGCCTGCGTGAGGGGTGGTGGCTGCTGGATCGCAAGCAGCAGCGCGGGACGCAGCTGCACGGCAAAACACTCGGCCTGATCGGGTTGGGGCGTGTGGGGAGCCGTGTGGCGCGGGGCGCGCTGGCCCTGGGGATGACGGTTCTGGCTGCCGATCCATACATCGGTGAAGATCAGGCCACCGAAACCCGAGTGACGCTCGTCGGCTTGCGCGAACTGCTGCGCCGCAGCGATTTTGTTAGCCTGCATGTGCCCGTCACGAGTGAGACGCGCGGCCTGGTTGACGCGGCGTTCATCGAGCAGATGCAGCCCGGCGCGCGCTTGATCAACACAGCGCATGGCAGCGTCATCGGCGAGGAGGCGCTGGCCGCCGCGCTGAAGAGCGGGCGCATCGCCGGGGCGGCTGTCGATGTCTTCAACGAGGAGCCGCCCTACCACAGCCCGCTGATCGGGTTGGAGCAGATCGTCCACACGCCACACATCGGCGACAACACCATCGAGGCGACGCAGGATCTCTCGCGCGAGATTGCGCAGCAGGTGCTCGACGCGCTCAACGACCACGACTACCGCAACGCGGTGAACATGCCGTTCCAAACGGGCGTCAATTTTGCGGCGCTGCGTCCGTATCTGCTGCTGGCCGAACGCATGGGCAGCCTGTTCGATACGCTGGCGCGGCACCCGGTCATGCGCGTTGCCATCGAGTGTCGCGGCGAAGACACCGCCACTTTGATCAAGCCGCTGACGGTGGCGCTGCTGCGCGGCTGCTGACCCCAACGTTGGGCGAACAGGTCAACTGGATCAATGCGCCGCTGCAAGCCGTCGAGCGCGGGATTCAAGTGACGCAGGCGAAGGGCGTCGCCAGCACGGATCACGGTACGCTGATCGCGGTACAGGCGACGTTGACCGACGGCGAGCAGATCACCATCTCCGGCACGCTGCTCGACCGGCGCGAACCGCACATCCTGCAAATCAACGAATACCGGATGGATTTTGTGCCGCAAGGCCACCACTTGATCATGGGCAGCTATGACCGCCCCGGTGTGATCGGGCGGGTGGGTACGCTGCTGGCGGATAATCACATCAACATTGCTAGCTGGCACCCCGGGCGCGCGCAGCCCGGCGGCCAAACCCTCACGATCCTGACGTTAGACGAACCGATGCCCGAAGCCGTGCTGACGGAATTATGCCAGTTAGACTTCGTGCGGCACGCGCATCAGGTCAAGCTCTAGCAGGGGCTAACGTTCGAACGTCAGCAGGTGGCCAAACAGCAGGGCGCGCATGGTGTCGCCGTCGACATCGTCGAGCGGTCCATCAGGTTGGGCAAACACAGGCGTGATCAGCAGGGTGGCGAACAGGGGTACCGTCAGGGTGAGCAGCACGAGCCGTCGGGGCATCGGAAGCATTCTCCTCAGAAAGCTGGGGCCAGTGAGCTTAAATAGGGCGGAAAAGCGGTTGCAATGCAAATGGGACAAAGGATACTTTGCGCCTTTCGATGCTTGCGATCTATTATCTGCTGAGCCAAACGACGAGTCAATTACAGGCGAGACAATGAGTCTAGAAGTCCGAGAGGCGAGGTTAGACGACATACGCGGGATCAGCGCGATCTTCCGGGCACCGATCAATGTGTGGCAGCGCTTGAATGCGCGGGGTTACGTCGAGGATGTGGGCTACGACGGGCTGACGCTCTACGAACGTTGGCTGCACGGCGGCCCCTGGATGAGCGTCGAGACGGGCGCGGTCTTCCTCAACCATTTGCTGTTGGGCGGCGGAATCGCGCTGGTGGCCGTCAGCGATGGGCTGATCCAGGGCTACGCCGAAGCCTATCACAGCGTCGAAACCGCGCCGTTTCACAGCCACTTGCATCTGGCGCACCTGGTTGTCGATCCGGCGCAGATCGACACCGGGATCGAAGTGGTGCTGACCGACGCGCTGATCGAGCAGGCGCGCCGCCTGAAGTGCCGCCAGATCACCGTGCTGCGCAGCGGCCCGGGGTCGGTGGCGGAGGCCGTCCGCGAGCGCGTCGAACTCAAGGACATCGCCTGCTTGCAGCGCTACACCCTGGCGGCGCGGCAGGGGCAGGTGTTCTACCGCGCTGTCGAGCACCTGAACGACAACCCGGAGCAGATTCGGGGCTGGCTGATGCCCATCGGGCGGCTGACGAGCGCGCGCCAACAGTGGGAGATGCTGTGGCCGTCGATCTGGAACACGATCCCGGAGATGGTGGCACGGCGCACGCACCGCCTGAAGGTGTCGGCGGCAGGGCAGGAGGCGTTTTTGTGTTTGCAACAGCAGCTCTACGACCCGCGCAGCGCCGATGTCTACTGCTGGACGGCCAAGTCGCTCACGCCGCAGTTGGTGAGTGCCATCCGCGACTGGGCGCACCGTGAGGGCTACCGCAATTTGTCGCTGCCGATCTTTGAAGAGACGATCCCGACGCTGGGCGCGGAGGCCGAAGAGGTCGGGTATACGCAGAACGTCTGCGCTGTCGCGCTCGGCAAATGACCTCATCTGTGCGTGTGTGGCCTGCCGTGCCGCGGCTCATCGATGGCTTGTGGCTGCTGATCCTGATGGGGTTTGTGGTGGCGGGGCTGCCGTTGGCGACCTTTCACGGCGACGAAGCCATGCAAATCTACACCAGCCATGATTACGCCATCGCGTTCATCGAACGGTCGCCGGAGCGGCTGACGACCGCGCCACCGTACCCCATCGACAGCGACCCGCATCTGCGCATCCTCAACGGCACGATCAACCGGCACACGATTGGCTTGTCCTGGCACCTCGCCGGGCTGACCACTGGCGATTTGCCGCCGCGCCCTGGCTGGGATTGGGGCCTGAGCTACCCGGATAATGTCGCCACCGCGCACCGACCGAGCGACCTGCTGCTTAACGTCAGCCGCGTTTCTTCAACGGTGCTGCTGGCGCTGAGCGTTGGCGTGCTGTTCGCGCTTGGTTGGCAGTTCGGCGCGCGGGTTGGCACACCGCGCCGCCGCGTGATCGCGTATCTCGCCAGCGGGCTGTATGCGCTCAACCCGGTGATTTTGCTCAACGGGCGGCGCGCCATGCAGGAAGGATCGCTGCTGTTTTTCGGCCTGCTGACGATCCTCATCGCCGCGATCATCAGTCGTCGGCGCGCGGCGGGCCAGTCTGACTCGGTGGGGTGGTGGGCGCTGCTGGCGCTCAGCGGCGGCCTGACGTTGGCGAGCAAACACAGCGGCATCGTCTTCGTGATCGCGGCGCTTGTGTGGGTTGGCGCGGCGGAACTGACACGGCTGCGCTGGCGGGCGCTGGTCGCGGGGGCGGCTCGGTTGGCGGTGAGTGCTGTGCTGATCGCTGGATTATTTCTGCTGCTTTCGCCCGCTTTGTGGAACGACCCACTGGCGCGCGTCGGTGATCTGCTGGCGGTGCGGGCTGAGCTGCTCGACATCCAGGTCGCGGTCGAACCCGCCGCGCCGCTGACTCTGACCGACCGCATCACCGCGATCTTCACGCAGCCGTTTGTGACCGCGCCCGCCCATTTTGAGGTTGCGCACTGGGGCGAAGTTCCGGCGGTGCAGGCCGAGATCGCGCGCTACATGGCCGCGCCGCTCAGCGGACTCCAATTCGGCCCACTGATCGGCGGGGCGCTGACGGCGCTGAGCGTCGGCGGGCTGATTATTTTGCTGCGTCGGATTGTGGGGCCAGCCGATCCCGTCGCGCGGGCGCTCGCTGCGGGGCTGATCGCGTGGGTGGGGCTGACGGCGCTGAGTATGTTGGTGAACCCGCTGCCCTGGCAGCGCTATTATCTGCCGCTGATTCCGGCGATGACGCTGCTGGCAAGTGTGGGAGTCGGCGTGGTTTTGCACAGGTTTTGTCTACAAACAGCTGCTGTTGGTCAATCGATTTGATTGTGTTTTGGCCCTCATCCCCCTGCCCCTGCTCCCAGCGTCAGCGTTCGGGAGCAGGGGAGAAAACTGCTTTTGAA
>JAADYY010000291.1 GCA_010092805.1 Chloroflexota bacterium
ACATTGATGAAACCGTAACGGGCGTCGGCCCGCACGATTTGCAGCGCACCGCGCCGGTCGATGCGTATCCACAGGGTGAATCGCCGGTTGGGGCGCTGGGCATGAGCGGCAATGTGTGGGAGTGGTGCCTGAACGAGTACGACCGTCCGGAAAATATCAGTTTGTCTGGGGATAATAACCGGGTGTTGCGCGGCGGGTCGTGGAACTACGATCGTCTCGATGCGCGCGCCGCGTACCGCTACGGCCACTTTCCAGCCGCCCGTTACGACTCCTTCGGTTTTCGGTTGGTGCGTGCCCCTTCTCGATAGAACATCTGATCGCTGGGGCGGTCACGGGCTTTTCGCCCACGGCTCGGCGTCAGCGGTCGCTCGCGCAGCGAGCGAGTCGATTTTTTTGAGAATCCGGTTTTTTGGCGCGCTGCTCAAAGCTGCTGCAAGCGCGGCCCCAGCGTCTCGTAGGCGTGCTGCTGAAGGGCGGCGCTGCCCGTCTCCTGCGCCAGCCGCAGCAGTTCGGCGTAGGCGCTGTGGGCTTCGGCCAGCCCGCCAGTCTGCAAATACGCATCGATCAGGGCAGTGTACAGCGCCGCGATCTGTTCGTCGCTGAAGGTCGTTTGCGCCCGCGCCCGCAGAATCCGCCGCGCCGACTCGAAGTAAGCCACCGCTTCGGTAAAGCCGCCCGCTTCCGCCGCATCGATGCCCGCCACCGCCCAGTACCCCAGCGCAATCTCCGGGAGTGCGGCGTTGTCCGCGTGATAGGCGATCTGCGCGGCGCTGGCACCGGACTGCTCCAGCACGCTCAGCGCCCGCCGATGATAGATGCGCCGCCGCGCCACACTCAGGTCGTTGTAGATCACCGCACGGATTTTGTCATGGGTGAAGGCATACGTCGTCGTCAGCGCGGCGCTGTCGAAGCGCTCAGCGAGCAGGTTGGCGCGCAGCGCACCGTCGAGCGCTATCAGCGCCTGCACCTCCGGCAGATCGACGATCTGTTGAAGCTGCTCAAAGGTGAACGGGTGCCGCAGCACCGCCGCCGCGATCAAGACCTCGGTTGTCTCACGATCCAGCCGCTTGAGGCGCTCGCGGGTGATCTCGCGGATGCGCGCCGGCATGAAATCCCGCAGCGCCGCCTCCAGATCGGCCTCGTTCATCGTCAGCAGCGGCGCGAAGCTCAGGCCGAAGTCGTCGGTGCCGCGCCGCGACTCGACGACCAGCCCGCGCCCCACCAATTCTTGCAGCGTCTCAACGATGTAAAACGGATAGCCGCCCGTCTCCTCGTACAGCCAATCACTGAACATTTGCTTCGCTGCTGCCATGTAATCAGTATCGTCAGTGACCAGCGACTCGATGAGCACATCGGTATCGGCGCGCGGCAGCGGATTCAAGGTGACATGCTGGTAAGGCAGGTCGCGTTCCACCGTCGCCAGCCAGCCAGCGACGGTCTGGGCCTGCTCAGCAGCGATGGGCATTTGTTCCGAGCGCAGCGTGAACAGCAGCATCACGGGTAGGCGCAACGCCTGCCAGCGCTGCGTGGCGTATTGCAGCAGCGTGAGCGTCGCGGAGTCTGCCCACTGCAAGTCGTCCACATATACAATCAGGACGCTGCCCCGCTGATGCTCCAGCAGCCGCGCGCCCAAATGCACAAACGCCTCAAACAACTGCACCTGATCCGTGCCGCTGTCGGGGGCGTGCGCCACAGGGTTGTGTTCGCGCAGTTCCGGCAGCAGGTGGCTGAGTTCAGCCATCCACGCCGCATCGAGGATCGTATCGAGCCGATCAACCTGCTGGATCAGCCGCCGCAGCGCGAACACCAGCGGCTGGTACGGCAGCACCGACTGCGTATCAATCGCTTTGGCGAACAGCGTCACCGCCCGCTGCGCGCGCGCCCACCGGATAAATTCCTGCGCCAACCGCGACTTACCGATGCCGAACTCACCGCGAATGGTCGCCGTGTGCATCGATTCTTGCGCGG
This sequence comes from Chloroflexota bacterium, assembly GCA_010092805.1. Classification (GTDB taxonomy): domain Bacteria; phylum Chloroflexota; class Anaerolineae; order Aggregatilineales; family Phototrophicaceae; genus Flexifilum. The sequence continues at coordinate 1,969 of JAADYY010000291.1, forward strand.
CGTAAAAGGTGCGCACCAAAGCGGCGAATTCCGCCGAACGCCCGACCAGCTTCACGTTCTTGCCCACCACAGGCACGCAATCCTGGTTGTCCACCGGATTGGCGTTCTGTTTGGCGCGCATATGGTCGCGGGCGATCTCCCGCGCGAGTTGGATCGTCCGCTCCGTGATTTGCTCGGAGGATTCGCGCAGGCTCGCCTGGTGCGGCGCCCCGTTGACATCCGCCAGCGGGCGCGCGGGCGTGTCGATCTCGCCGTCGACAATGGCCTGATAAACCGCGCGGGTGCTCGCCGACGGTACCGTGTTGAGTTCCTGACGCATGAGATCGCTGAGCAGATTGTACTGGCGGATCGCTTTTGGGCGGTCGCCCAGCCGTGCATACGCCTCAATCAAGGCGCAGTTGATGGTCTCATGCAAATTATCGACATGCAGCGCCGGCAGGGCCGTGTCGACGACCCCCTGCCAATCCTTCAGCTGCCGCCACCGCTCGATCAAATTTGTGGCGAATTCGAAAAACTGCTGCCGACGGTGCTCCCGTTCGATCCCCAGCCAATACTCGAACTCATCCATGTTGTGCAGGGAGATCCCTTGCAAAAACGAGCCGCGATACAGCGCAAAGCCCTCAACGCGCAGCGCCTCCGGATGGCGCGCACTGCCGGATTTCGCCTCCGCGCTCAGTTGGCTGAATGCGTCCACATCAACCCACACATCGCTGCACAACGTCAGCAAGTCGCCCTCGCTGTCAATGGGATCTGTGCCGCAGGTTTTGCGGATCGTCCACAGCATATTCCGCAAATTTTTAGACGCCGCTTCGCCCACGCTGTCTGGCCATAACAGTGTGTACATCTGCGCGCGTGTTTGCGGTGCGTTTGTCGCGGCTAAATACCCAAGCAGCGCCGTCGCTTTGGCGATGTTCAAGTTGATTGGCGTGTCACCCCGCTTGATGATGGCCGTGCCAAACAAATACAATTGCACGGATGGTGCGGGTGCGGCATCGGGGTGGGGCTGGGTAGACATGGTCTTCCTCAACGTTAAATGACCCTCAGAAAACTCCGGTGCTGGCTGAATGGGATGACAGGCCCAATTTTATATATGAGCATAAAGGAATTTTCTTCACGAATTATAACATGGAACCATGCCTGATGATTAACGCACACGCCGACAGCGAATTTCGCTGATGAAATTCTTAGTTTAAAACGATGATTCCAGTGAATCCTCACCTGTAGATATATTCGATAACATCAAGAGGCTTTTAAAGAAAATAAACATCGTGTTTTTACTTCCTTAAATGTATTTTTACACCGCGCGGATAGAATACTTCCCGGTATCCAAAAGATACTATGTCTCAATGTTACTGTAGGAGGTATATTGTGAAGAAAGCTATCGCTTTGCTCCTCATCGCGCTGTTGGCGATGGGTATTGTGCCTGTGTTGGCCCAGGATGGTTTCGACACCGGCAACGTCATTTTCTTCCACCCCGATGGCACTGGCCTGAACCACTGGAACGCGGGCCGTATGTACTGGGAAGGCCCGGATGGCAGCCTGAACTGGGACATGCTCCCGGAAATGGCCGTTTATCGTGGTCACATGATGGACCGCCTCACCGGGACCTCGCACGGTGGTGCCACCGTCCACGCGTTCGGCTACAAGGTGCTGAATGACTCCTTCGGCCAGGACGAAACCCGCACCATCAACAGCCTGAGCGGTTTCGAAGGCAGCATCATGCGTGAAGCCGCCACCGCTGGCATGCCGATTGGTCTCGTCAACGACGGCGACCTGGCCGAGCCGGGCACCGCTGTGTTCGTCAGCGAGGTCGATGATCGTGGTGAGTCCGAAGAAATCGTGCGCCAGATCCTCGATGGCCGCGAAGGCTTCGAAGGCGAGCCGATGCCGGAAGTGATGCTGGCTGGTGGTGAAGCCTGGTTCCTGCCTGCCGATACCCCGATGTGCGAAGACGAGATCACCCTGGACTGCTTCGTCCACCTCAACCCGTTCAACGGCGCTGGCCCCACCCGCGAAGATGGCCGTAACCTGCTGCAGGAATTCGCCGATGCGGGCTACGAAATCGTCCGCACCCGCGCCGAATTCGAAGACCTGTGGCAGCGCATCCAGGATGATCCGGAATTCACCCCGCTGGTTCTGGGTCTGTTTGGCCGTGACGACATCTTCAACGACGAAACCGAAGAAGAGCTGATCGAAGCGGGTCTGGTCGACGACAGCATGGCCGGCACCAAGGAAGGCCGTCTGGTGCTGTGGGGTGGCCTGCCCGACAGCCGCAGCTACAACCCGCCGACCGTCGCGGAGATGAGCACGATGGCGCTGGAAGTGTTGTCGCGCCACAGTGAAGCCGCTGGTATGCCCTTCTTCCTGGTTGCCGAAAGCGAAAGCAACGACAACCTGCCCAACAACGCCAACGCGATTGGTATGCTGAACGCGGTGCGCCGTGCGGATGACACCGTTGGTGTTTTCCGCGACTACATCGAAGCCAATCCGGAAACCCTGCTCATCATGGCCGCCGACAGCGATGGTGGTGCGCCGCAGGTCTTTGGCCCGCCCCCGATTGATGAAGACGGCAACGTCACCGTGAGCGCCGGTAACCCGACCAACGTCATTGAAGAGCTGGACTTCGGCTTCCCGCTCGATGGTATCGAGGGCCAGGGCACCGCGCCGTTCGTGGCCGCGCCGAACGCCTTCGGTGATGAACTGGAATTCGCCATCGGCTGGCCGGGCCGCAACGATGTGGCTGGTGCCATCCTCAGCCGCGCGCAGGGCCTGAACGCCGAACTGCTGCGCACCGAGTTCCGCACCCAGTTCGACAGCAGCGACGTGTACCGCCTGATGTACACGACCCTGTTCGGTGAACTGCTGCCCGCTTCGTACGGTGAGCTGGCCCCGACTCGCGGCGAGTAAGCATCTCGCTGGCACTGATTGCTCCAACTGAATAAACGCTTTATAGAACCCGGTCATTGGCCGGGTTCTATGATTTGCGCTCTGTTACAGATCGACGGCCACCTGCAACCGGCGATTCAACCCCAGGAAGCGGAAGATCGATCCACGCCGCCACACCAGCCGCAGCGTCATCATCCACAGCGCGGTGAGAATGCCCAGAGTGAAGTAAACAAGCGGCGACAGCGGCACCAACTCAAAGAATTCACGCAGCGGATCGATCATCAGCACCGCGATCAGCGCGATCAACACCAACCCAGCGATTCCCCACACGCGCTGATCGCCGCGCACCCCTTCACCATCCGCGAAAAACTGGATGGGCGGTGCGGCAAACAGTACGAGGATTGCCCCAACGAATGCGGTGAAGATCGTCAGGGTCGTTTGGGCGAAGAAGTTCGCCAGTTCGGTCGAAAATTCATCCTGCGTGTTGATGGCGTAGTCGATGCCCGCGTAAGATTGATACGCCCCCACCAATTCCGAGTCGAACGGCAGTTCAATCACATTACTGTAGATCAGCACAAACGACCCCAGGTACACAATCAACCCAAACAGCCCAGAAACCAGCGCCGCCGGGATCGCAAAGCGGTAGACGTTGGCCAGCAGCGGCTCGTCGCTCTTCACAGGTGGCGCGATCAAGGTGAGCAGGAACGACGGCAGCGTCGCCGCGATGGTCGCCAGCAGCGAGTTGTGCTTCGGCAGGTACGGGAACCCCACGCCGATAATGCTGACCGACATGATCATCGTCACGACGAAGAACGAGCGCGCCTGGAAAATCCGCATGGTCGAACGCAACCCGTTGACGATGCGCTGCCCTTCGAGCAGCGCACGCGGCAAGGTGTGAAACGAATCATTGAGCAGCACCACATCCGCGACCGCGCGCGCAGCAGCCGTACCGCTGAACATCGCAATCGCCACATCAGATTTCTTCAGCGACAACACATCGTTCACGCCGTCGCCGATCATGGCGACGTAATGACCGCGCTGACGCAAGCAATCGACGAGACGCTCTTTCTGCTCCGGCGTGATGCGCCCGAAGATCGTCCCCCGCTGCGCCGCTTCGCTGAATTCCGCGGGACTCATCGCGGCTAGGTCGAGGCCGGAGACGACGGCGATATCCGCCGGGAACCCGGCCTGACGGGCCAGCGCCGCGACCGTCTCGGCGTTGTCGCCGGAGATGATCTTGATCTCGATGCCCGCTTCATTGAACGCCGCGATGGTTTCGTGGACACCCTCGCGCAGTTCATCCTTGAGGCTCACCAACCCCAGCGGCGTGAGCTGCGGCGGCAGGGCAGGCTGACCGTCAGCATCACGCAGGGCGGTGGTCTGCGCGGCATGGGCAAACAGCAGCACACGCCGACCGGTGCGCGCCAGTTCCAGCGCCTGCGCTTGCAGATCCTCGGCGGAATCGAGCTGCGGGGCCAGCATTTCCAGCGCGCCGAACACATAAACGCCCTGCATTGTCTCATCGTCGCAGGCGATGGCGCTCCACTTACGCGCCGACGAAAATGTGACCTCATCAACCCGGTGGTGCGCGCTGCCACCCAACGCCGCGCGGATCGCGTCGCTCGTTTTGTTGGCCGCCGAGCCGCTGCTGACGAAATCTGCCAGCAAGGTTTGCAGTGTGGGCTTATCAACTGCGACCGGGTGAACATCGTCATACGTGAGGCGGTTGGCCGTGAGGGTGCCGGTTTTGTCGGTACATAGAATATTGACGTTGCTGAACGACTCGATGGCGTTGGTCTGCTGCACCAACGTCCCCGTCCGCACCATGCGCAGCGCGCCCAACCCATAGGCGACGACGACCATCGCAAATAGCCCGGTGGGGATGAGGCCCGCGAGAATCGCGGCAGTTTGCGCGGTGCGCACCGCCGGAATATCGAAGATCAGCGACGAGATCCCCAGCATGAAGCCCAGCAGCCCCGCGATCAGCGTGAGCAGCCGAATCACAAAGTTGAGATCGCGTTGCAGCGGGGTTAAGCGGACACGGAACTGACGGGCTTGCGCCGTCAGCTTGTTGACGAAGCTGTCATGGCCGACGCGCACCGCTTCGTACTGCGCGCTGCCAGAGACGACAAAACTGCCCGACAGCACCTCATCACCGCACGATTTCTCGATGGGGTCGGATTCCCCGGTCAGCGCCGACTCATCGACCTCGATGAGGTTATCGCTGAGAATCGTGCCATCAACGACGATCTGATCGCCAGGCTTCGCCAAGAGCACATCGCCCAGCACGACCTCGCTGGGGTCAACTTCGCGCTCCTGCCCGTCGCGTAGGATCGTCACGCGCGGGCGAGTCAGCAGCGCAATCTGATCGAGTTTGCGTTTCGCGCGGATCTCTTGAATCAGACCCAACGAAACATTGAGCAGCACTGTCCCCACCGTGACGAACGCATCGTCGGGACGCCCCAAAACGACCAGCACACCACCGATCACGTAGAGCACAATGTTGATGGGGTTAAGGACATTGTAACGAATGATGTCGGCGTATGTACGGCTGGTGGCAAGCCGAATATCGTTGCCCTGCCCTTGCACACGCCGCTGCTGCGCTTCGGTTTCTGTTAACCCCAACACAGATTGGCTGGGGATTTCAGTGACTGTTGCCATCCAAGCTCTCTGTCCCAAATCATCGATTAACTTCAATACCAGTGTATTACCCTGGGTGACCGTGTGGAGACTCACCCTCAGTCCTATATATAACCCGAAAAAAGCCGCTATGTCTCGCAGTGGCATAAGCGATCACAAATTCTAATGAGTGTCGCTGTCCTTTCGCAAATCGATCCGACGATGCCAGCAGAATTAGGGCGCAAGAATTGGATAGGCGCTCAACCAGCGATCTCATAGAATGAAAGCATCGATTTCGAGCAGGCAGCAAGCCTTGCCCCGGTAAAGGATGCAGTATGCAAAACAGCGATCTCTACTGGCAAGCGGTGGCCGGCAACGACACCGCCTTTGATGGAGTGTTTGTTTATGCCGTTGGAACAACTGGCGTTTACTGCCGGCCTTCGTGTAACTCGCGCCGACCGCTGCGCAGGAATGTTGCATTCTTCGGCAGTCCGGGCGAAGCCGAGCAGGCCGGGTTCCGCGCTTGCAAGCGTTGCCAACCGCACGCCGCCGAACCCGTTGATCCACAGATGACGCTGGTGGTTGCCGTGTGCCGCTACCTGGAAGAACCACACGAACGCCTGCCGACGTTGACAGCGCTCGGCGCGCGCTTTGCCGTCAGCCCCTATCATTTGCAGCGTACATTCAAACGGATCGTCGGAATCTCGCCCCGCCAATACGCCGATGCACAGCGCCAAGCCCGCTTGAAATCGGCGCTGCACGGCGAAACGCGCGTCACCGATGCACTTTATGCGGCGGGTTATGAGACCAGCAGCAGCTTATATGAACACGTAGACGATGTCTTAGGCATGACCCCAGTGATTTACCGTGAGCGAGGGAAAACCATGAACATTCACTACACGATTGCGGCCAGTCGTTTGGGGGCGTTGCTGGTGGCAGCAACCGATCGCGGCGTCTGTAAGGTCAGTTTGGGTGACAACGGCGACGAACTGGTGCGCGATTTGCGCGCCGAATTCACCCAAGCGACGATCACGCACCACCCAGCGGCGCTCGGCGATTGGGTGAACGCATTGGTGGCTTATGTCGAAGGCCAGTCGGTCGATTTGCCTGTGCCGCTGGATATTCAGGCGACAGCGTTTCAGCGCCAGGTGTGGGAGGCACTGCGCGCCATCCCCTACGGTCAGACACGCACCTACAGCCAGATCGCCGAAGCAATTGGGCAGCCAACGGCGGCACGCGCTGTGGCAGCAGCCTGCGCCGCGAATCCGGTGGCTGTCGCAATTCCATGTCATCGTGTGGTGCGCGCGGACGGGGGTCTGAGCGGTTATCGTTGGGGCATCGAGCGGAAACGTGCGCTGTTGACGCAAGAGGCAGCAAACAGCCAGCCGTAATCGGCGCATCATGACTTTCCAGTATCCAGGTGGGGGATGCAGGCGGCTTAGAATGCAGTATAATGTTACTGCTCGCCAGTTATACATGAGGGTACCCAAACTACGATAGGGTACCCTGTTCGCTTTTGAACGTTGGCAACGCACAATAAGGACGTTCAACTGGGCTTAGTCACCCAAAG
>JAADYY010000292.1 GCA_010092805.1 Chloroflexota bacterium
CTCAGCGAGGAGATCACGTCTCCGGCGGAGGTACGCCGGCTGGTGATGGCGTGGGCGGCGCGTATTGGCGTGAACCCGGGGCGGGTACAGCTCCGCGATATGTACCGCAAGTGGGGGTCGTGCTCGTCGAAGGGCAACATCACGCTGAATACGGCGCTGTGCCGGGTGCCGCGCCCGCTGGCTGAATACGTGATCGTGCATGAGCTGGCGCACCTGCGGGTGTTCAATCATGGCAAGGACTTCAAAGCGCTGCTGAGCGCGCACCTCCCCGACTGGCGCGAGCGCGAACAGGCGCTCGATGCCCTGTTGGCGAGCGGTGCGCTGTGGTAATCTTCGCAGTCCGGCGCTACACTCGCCGCAGCCACTGCTAACCGCCCCACTCAACGCAGGGAGCAACCTAACTTTGCGACACCAAATCCGCTTTACCGAAGACAAGTTGGATCAGCGGATCGCGCTGATCGAGCCGCTGGTGTATCGTCGCCGCCTGCCGCTGGAACCGTTCCGCTATCAGCCCATTGACGGCCCGCTGACGCTGCTGGACGGCAGCGACTCACTGGAGCACGCGCCCAACCTGCCCACCGAGACGTGGCCGAGCATCGCGCCGCGCACGTACTGGGGTCAGCAGGACGTGAACTTTGTCATGGCGGGCGCGTTCCAGGTGCCCGGCACCTGGGATACCGATCAGCCGCTGGCGCTGCACCTGCCCATCGGCAACTCGCGCGATTTCAGCCACCCGGAAGCGCTCGTCTACATTGATGGCGCACCCTACGCCACCATCGACCGCCATCACGACGAACTGCACCTCCCCAATGAGTGTCTGCATGGGCAGGCGCATCGGCTGCTGCTGCGCGGCTGGACGGGGCTGCTGGGCGGCACACATATCCCGCCCGGCCCACAGTTGTTCATGGGGGAATGCGCCCTCGTGCAGATCGACCAGCCGACGCGCGCTTTCATCGCTGCCGCGCGCGCCGCCCTTGATACTGCCGTTCACTTGAGCGCGGACAACCCGGTCAAGGATCGGCTGCTGAACGCGCTCGATGACGCCTTCAAAATATTGGATACCCGTGAGCCGTTCGGCCCGGCCTTTTATGCGAGCGTGCTGGCGGCACATTCGGCGCTGCGGGCGGGGGTCGCTGCCGCCGGGCAGCCGCTGGATGTCGCCGTGATCGCCACCGGGCACGCGCACATCGATGTCGCGTGGCTGTGGACGCTGGGACAGACGCGGGGCAAAGCGGGGCGGACGTTCCATAACGTGCTGCGCCTGATGGAGCAGTTCCCGGAGTATCACTTCACGCAGAGCCAGCCGCAGCTTTACGATTACGTCCAGCAGGATTACCCGGCGCTGTTCGATGCGATCAAGGCGCGGGTCGCGGAGGGCCGTTGGGAAGTCATCGGCGGCATGTGGGTCGAAGCCGACTGCAACATCAGCGGGCCAGAGTCGCTGGCGCGGCAGTTTTTGCTGGGGCGCAGCTTCTTCCGCGAGCACTTCGGCGCAGATGCCGAATCGCCGGTGCTGTGGCTGCCCGATGTCTTCGGCTATGCCTGGAACCTGCCGCAGTTGATCAAGCTGGCCGGGCTGGAATACTTCTTCACGATCAAGATCGGCTGGAACCGCTACAACCGCCTGCCAGTTGACAGTTTCTGGTGGCAGGGCCTCGACGGGACGAAGGTGCTCACGCACTTCAGCACCTCGCCGGAAGCCCACGACATTCACTCGCGCGCGACGTACAACGTCAACCTCAACGCCGCGACGACGCTCGGCACCTGGCTCAACAATCAGCAGCCCGCCGACGTGCGCACCCTGCTGATGTCCTTCGGCTGGGGCGATGGCGGCGGCGGCCCCACCCGCGAGATGCTCGAACAGGCGTGTGAAGTCGCGGCGATGCCAGGGATTCCGCGTTTACGGCAGGCGAGCGTCAAAGCGTTTTTCGAGACGCTGGAAGCCGAAAGCGGCGACAATCTGCCGACGTGGAACGGCGAACTTTACTTCGAGCTGCATCGCGGCACCTACACGACGCAGAGCCGCAACAAGCGCGCCAACCGGCGCAGCGAATTTCTGCTGCACGACGCCGAGTTTGTGGCGACGGTCGCTTCGCTGCTCGACTCGGCGTATGCTTACCCATATGACACATTCCGCAAGGCGTGGGAGCTTGTCTGCCTGAATCAGTTCCACGATATCATCCCCGGCAGCAGCATCACCGCCGTCTACACGGAATCGCTGGAACAGTACGCCGAGGTCGAGCGACTCGGCACCGCGGCCCGCGACGCCGCGCTCGCTGTGGTGGCCGAAAAGCTGGGCGGCGATTTGCTGCTCGTCAACCCGACGGACTTCCATCGGCGGGATCTGGTTTTCTGGCCGGGCAAGCTGGAAGACGGTCAGCGGCTGGTTCACGCGGCCCCCTGGAGCGCAAACACGCCGATCCACACCCAAGCAGCACAGGGTGGCACGTGGATCGATGCGAAGTCACTGCCGCCGCTGAGTGTCATACCACTGAGGATCGAGGCCGGGGAGCCGGCGACTATCGAAGACAGTGCTGCTGTCCGGGCGGAGCCGCGTGCGCTGGAGAATTCGGCTTTGCGCGTGGAGCTGAACGACGCCGGGGACATCATCCGCGTGTATGACAAGCTTGAAGGGCGCGAGGTGCTGCCGCCGGGCGCGGTCGCCAACCAATTCCAGGCGTTCGAAGACCGTCCGCTCAACTGGGATGCCTGGGACATCGACATCTTCTACGACGACAAAATGTGGCTCAGCGACCCGGCGACATCCATCGAGGTTGTCGAGTCCGGGCCGCTGCGGGCGACCATCGCGATCAAGCGGCGGATTCTCAACAGCAACTACACGCAGCGCCTCTCACTGAGCTGCAAAAATGAGCTACTGACGATGGAGACGACCATCGATTGGCGCGAGCGGCACATGCTGCTGAAAGCGGCGTTCCCGGTGGATATCCTCGCCCCAACGGCGACGTATGAGGTGCAGTGGGGCCATGTGCAGCGCCCGACGCACCGCAACACCTCATGGGATTGGGCGCGCTTCGAGACCGTCGCCCAGAAGTGGGTCGATCTCAGCGAGGGTGATTACGGCGTCGCGGTGATCAACGACTGCAAGTACGGCCACGATATTCGCGACAACGTCATCCGCGTGAGCCTATTGCGCGCCCCCACCCAACCCGACCCCGACGCCGATCAAGGGGAGCACCGCTTCACGTTGGGCTTGCTGCCACAAGAGAAGCGCGTGTGCACAACCTATAGCGGGGTCGTTGAAGCGGCTTACCTCCTCAATGATCCGGTCATCGTACACCAGGGCGTGGGCACGGAGATCAACGCATCGCTCGGCTATCGCTATACACCGGTCAGCTCATCGGGGACTCACCCGGCAGAGGAGCAAACGGACATCATCGAGACGGTCAAGCGCGCCGAAGACGGTGACGGGATCATCGTGCGCTTGTACGAATTTCAACGCACGCGGGGCACACTCCGCTTGCAGACACACTTCCCGCTGCGTGCGGCGTATATCACCAATCTGCTGGAAGACAACCAGACGCCGCTCGACGTGGAGGACAATGCGGTAATGGTGCCTATCAAGCCCTTCCAGATCATCACGCTGCGGCTTATCCCCGCCTGATCAGGGGATACACATCGGGAGCATCGTCACAGCGGATGCTCCCGATCAGATCGACATCGAGATTTTGTCGGCCTGCTCCCGCTGATCGGCGGCGGCCCAGGTGGGGCTGAAAAAGCGGTTGTGTAGATCCAGCACCTCGGCGACATCGGTCACCGGCTCGATCACCTCACGGCCCTGCGCCGCCTTGCGCCAGCCGAAATCCGTCAGGTTGGCCGAGCCTTTGAACGCCATCAGCCCATCGATGACGATGATCTTCTGGTGTGGGAAGGACTGCGCGTCGTTCTGATAGATACGGATGTTGAGCTGTGGGGCTTCTTCGCCGTAAGCCGTCAGTTCGCGGTGCATCGCGTCGTTGCGCACGCCGGAGACGATCCCGCGCACCGCGAC
>JAADYY010000293.1 GCA_010092805.1 Chloroflexota bacterium
CACCGCCCCGCCGAGCATTCCGTCGGTGCTGGGCACGGGTGGCATTGAATGGGCAGCCATTGCCGCCGGTTCGCTGGCGTTTCTCATCCCGGTGGTGATCGTCACGTTTGCGCTGCGCCGCCACTTACTGCGTGGGGTGACGTTCGGCGCGATTCGGCAAGGTTAGGGGACATGGCTACGATCACATTGCAGCAAGTCGAAAAAAGATTTGGCGATCACTATGCCGTCCAACCAATGGATCTCACCATCGACGACGGTCAATTTGTCGCGCTGCTGGGGCCTTCAGGTTGTGGCAAGACCACCACCCTCCGCATGATCTCCGGGCTGGAGTCGGTCACATCCGGCGACATTCACTTTGACGACCGCAACGTCACCTGGCTGCACCCCAGCGAGCGCGACATCGCGTTTGTGTTCCAGTTCTTCGCGTTGTATTCGCACATGACAGCACGGGCCAACGTCGCCTTTCCGCTGCAAGCCGAGGGCATCCCCCGCGACCAGATCAAGCAGCGCGTCGATCAAGTCGCGCAGATGCTGAAGATCGAGCATTTGCTCAATTCACGGCCCGGCAGCCTCAGCGGCGGGGATCGGCAGCGGGTGGCGCTGGCCCGCGCGTTGGTGCGGCGTCCGGCGGCTTTCCTCATGGACGAACCACTCGGTGCGCTGGATGCCGAGTTCCGCGACACGATGCGCGCCGAAATCAAAAAGCTGATGATCGACCAGCACGCGACGACGGTATACGTCACCCACGACCAGATCGAAGCGATGGCGATGGGCGATCAAATCGTCGTGATGTCGGCGGCGGTCGTGCAGCAGGTCGGCACGCCGCATGAGGTCTATCATGACCCGGCGAATCTGTTTGTCGCGCGCTTCATTGGCAGCCCCGGCATGAACCTGATGACTGGCGAATATCATGATGGCGCGGTGCGCTTCGGGGGTGACAGCCAGCTCACCGTCCCACCGGATTGGCGACCTGCGTTGGATCAGCAGTTGAACGGCAGTCGCGAGATCGTCGTCGGCTTCCGCCCGGAAGCGGTCTGCGTCGATGAGTCTGGTGAGATTGGCTCCACTGTTTACGCGACGGATCTGTACGGCGGCTACACCATGCTGCATCTCGAAGTCGCGCCCGATGCCATCATTCACGGGCGCGCGGGCCGCGAGATCCACTATGCCATCGGCGAACCGCACCGCTTCAATCTCGATCCACAGATGGTGCGCTTCTTCGATCCTGCAACGGAGCTGGCGCTGCACAAGGAGCCAACACCATGAGCACGGTTACGCTGCAAAATATCAGCAAGAATTTCAAAGATGTGGCGGCGCTCGAAGATGTCTCGTTGCAAGTGCAGGACGGCGAGTTCTTTGTGCTGTTGGGGCCAACGGGCGCGGGCAAAACCACCACCCTCCGCGTGATCGCGGGGCTGGAAAAACAAGATGCAGGCGACATTTTGTTCGATGATGCGCTCGTCAACGATTTACCACCTGCGGATCGCGATACGGCGTTCGTCTTCCAGCAGTATTCGCTCTACCCGAATATGACCGTTTTCGAGAATCTGGCGTTTCCGCTGCAATCGCCGCTGCGCCGCCTGCCCAAAGATGACATTCAGCGCCGCGTGACCGAAGCTGCTGAAAAGCTGCACATCAGCCACCTGCTGGATCGCAAAACGGGCAAGCTCTCCGGCGGCGAGATGCAGCGCGTGTCGATTGGCCGCGCGATTGTCCGTGAGCCACGCATCTACTTGATGGACGAGCCGCTCTCCAACCTCGATGCCAAACTACGCGAGGCGCTGCGCGTCGAACTGGAGCATCTGCAGAAGGTGCAGCACAGCACGACGCTGTTCGTCACGCACGACCAGATCGAGGCGCTGACGATGGCCGACCGGATCGCGGTGCTCGATCAGGGGCGCATCCTGCAAATCGGGACGCCGCACGACATTTATGACCGCCCGGCGACAACGTTTGTAGCGACATTGGTCGGCACGCCGCGCATTAATCTGCTCGACGCGGCGCGTGACAATGGCACGCTGCACATTAAAGACACCGATCTGCGCACCGAGACGCCCGCCGACAAAACCATCCCGGCGGATCTATTGGTCGGCATCCGGCCTGAGGACATTCGCCCAGCCGCCGACGGCAGCTTCAGCGGCGAGATCACGCTGATAGAACCGCTCGGCGTCGAAACGATCCTCCACATCCGCACCGGCAGTGTGACGCTGCTGAGTCTGGTTGCGGGGACGTTACCGTTCACACTTGGCGCGAATATCACTTTTGAGATCGTGCGTGACCGCCTGCACTATTTCGAGCCGGGCGGGGCGCGTCTTTAACCAATACAATTCTTGGGAGCACAAGATGAATTTTGGAGTCAATACCTGGGTCTGGGTGTCGCCGACCACCACCGAACGGCTGGCCGAGCTGGCCCCCAAAGTGAAAGCGATGGGCTTCGACTGGATCGAGGTCGGCATCGAGAGTACTGACGATCTAGATTATGCTGAAGGCGGCAAAATCCTGGCTGAGCACGGGCTTGGGATCAGCGTGTGCGCCGCGATGGGGCCAGATCGTGACCTCATCCAC
>JAADYY010000294.1 GCA_010092805.1 Chloroflexota bacterium
CGATCTGTTGTCCGATGCACGGTGGTAGCTACACGCGCCAACCATGCTTTCCTCCACCCGCTAAAGACGGGTGGTTTCCAGCAAGGAGGGTTCGATGAACTATACACGTGCTGACTATGAACAAGCCGCCGCCGTGATTCGGGAGCGGTTGACCGTTCCGGTGACTGTTGGTTTGGTGCTGGGATCAGGGTTGGGGCCGCTGGCTGACACGGTAACGGAACCGCTCGTCATCTCTTACGATGACCTCCCCGGCTGGCCGCGCTCCACCGTTCTGGGGCACGCTGGGCGGCTGGTGATCGGTCGCCTGGGCAACTGCGGCGTGATAGCTCAGCAGGGGCGCGCGCACTTTTATGAAGGGTATACGCAGCAGCAGGTGGGGTTCGCCGTGCGGGTGATGCATCTGCTGGGCATACGAACGCTGATCGTCACGAACGCTGCGGGCGGCATCAACACAGCGTATCAGGTCGGTGACCTCATGATGCTCAACGATCATATCAACTTTGTGGGGATGGCAGGTCATAACCCATTGATCGGCGCGAATAACGCGGACTTCGGGGATCGCTTCGTCAGCATGACCCAAACCTATGATCGCGACCTGCGGCAGATTGCGGCGGCGGTCGCTGCGCAGGCCGGGATCACGCTGCATGAGGGGGTGTATGCCTGCGTCGCTGGGCCGAATTTCGAGACTCCAGCAGAGATTCGTCTGTTGCGGATGGTGGGGGCCGACACCGTCGGGATGTCGACGGCTCATGAGGTGATCGTAGCGCGGCAGGTGGGGATGCAGGTGCTGGCGGTGTCGAGCATCACCAATTTGGCTGTCGATCAAATCGATTCAAACTTAGAAACCACCCATCGTGAGGTGCTTGACGGTGGCGCGCAAATCGTGCCACGCATGACGACGCTGCTGCAAGGGGTGCTTGAGAAAATCTCATGTTGAACGGCGTCGTGTTTTGGGTTGAGCAGACCGCTGTGGGCCTGTATATTCTGCTCGGAATCGGGATTTTGCGGACGGTGTTGTGGTTGGGCCGGGCGCGCAGCAATTACCGCGCCACCTACTTCGAGTTGGAACGCGACATCGCCGGGTACAGCCGGGCGAATGCCTGGACAGCGCTGATACTCTTGGTGGAGCTGCTGCTGGTGGTGATTGGCGTGCAGCAGGTTGTGGCACCAACGCTGCGAGCGGCGCTCGATGATCAGGTACGTGTCTTCGAAGTGCCGCTTGACGACGGGGAATTCAGGACACTCACGCCCGCCGCTGTCGGTGCCTTTCGCCCTGACGCCAGCGGCGTGATCCTTCAGGCGACAGATCCGGCGAACCAGGTGATCGCAACACCGACGCGCACGCCCACCCCAGTTGGCACCATCATCCCCAACCCGCCGCCAGCGGTCGGCTGCGACACCGCGAATGCCTTTCTGGAAGTGCCCGCTAACGGGATGATCATGGACGGCCCGCGCACGATTCGGGGGACAGCTTACACGGAGAATTTTTCGTTTTATCGCTTTGAACTCAGCGGGCCTTCGACGGGGAATAACTTCGCCCCCATCTATCAGAACACGCGGCCCATCGAGGCGGTGGGGCCGCTGGGGCAGTTCGCTCCCGCTGGCTATGAGGAAGGCGATCATCAGTTTCGGTTGGTGGTCTTCGATCTGAACGGAGATGTGCGCGCAGCCTGCACGGTGAACATCGTCATCAGCGCCCCAATCCCGACCCCGACTCCGCTGGGTACGGAAGCGCCCCGCTAACGAGGTTCGTGATGCGATTGACGATTCGGGATATTCACAAGCTGAAGGCCGCCGGGCAGAAAATCGCCATGCTCACCGCCTATGATGCGGTCAGTGCTCGCCTGGGCGAAGGGGCGGGTGCCCAAATGCTGCTCGTTGGTGATACGCTGGGGATGGTCATTCAAGGGCATGACTCGACCATCCCGGTGACGCTCGATCACGTGATCTATCACGCCGAGATCGTAGCGCGCGTCACGCACAAAGCGCTGGTGGTCGGTGACATGCCGTTCATGACCTATAAGATCAGCGCCGAACAAGCCCTGACAAATGCCGCACGGTTGATGCAAGAAGCACAGGTGAGCACCGTCAAGCTGGAAGGGGGTGAACCCTACGCCCCGACCATCGCGCGGATTGTGGCGGCAGGCATACCAGTGATGGCCCACATTGGGCTGCTGCCGCAGAGTATCGAGGCGGTCGGCGGCTTCCGGGTGCAGGGCAAAGATCTGGAGACGGCGCGGCAGCTCCTGCGCGATGCGCGCGCGGTCCAAGACGCGGGGGCCTATGCGGTGGTGCTGGAACTGGTGCCCGCGCCATTAGCGGCCTTGATCACGGCGGAACTCGACATCCCTACCATCGGGATTGGGGCTGGTGCGGGCTGCGATGGTCAGGTGCAGGTTTTCCATGATCTGCTGGCCCTGTTCGATGCGTTCGTCCCCCGGCATACAAAGCAATACGCACAGATCGGGGCGCTCATCCGTGAGGCGCTGGCCGCGTATGTGCGCGATGTCACCGCCGGGGCTTTCCCAACTGATGAACAGAGTTTTTCCCTGAGTCCGGAGGTGCTGGCCGCGCTCACCGACACCCACAATAAGGCCGACGACAATGCAAGTCATCGATGACATTGCCCGGCTGCGTGAGACACGGGCGGGCCTGCGCGGTCAATTGGGTTTGGTGCCGACTATGGGGGCGCTGCATGACGGTCACCTGGGGTTGGTGCGCGCGGCGCGCGCCGAAAACGACGCGGTGGCTGTGAGTATCTTCATCAATCCAACGCAGTTCGGCCCACGCGAAGATCTGGAGCAGTATCCGCGCGATTTGCCGCGTGATCTGGCGCTGCTGGAAGCCGAGGGCGTGGATGTGGTCTTCACACCAACCGCTGATCTGATGTACCCGGAAACCTTCCGCACATACATTAATGTTGAGGAGTTGTCTGTTGGGTTGGAGGGGGCATCGCGGCGGGGGCATTTTCGCGGTGTGGCGACGGTGGTTGCGAAGTTGTTCAATCTGTGCAGCGCAGACCGGGCGTACTTCGGGCAGAAAGACGCACAGCAAGCCGTGATCATCCGGCGTTTGGTCAGCGATCTCAATTTTCCGTTAGAGGTCGTGGTCTGCCCAACGGCGCGCCACACCGATGGTCTGGCGCTGAGTTCGCGGAATGTGTATTTAGCCACCGAGGAACGGGCGGCGGCGACAGCGCTGTATCGTGGGCTTCAGGCGGCGCGGCAAGCTTACGACGCTGGCGAACGTCGTCCGGAGAAATTGCGGGGCACAGCGCGCGAGGTGCTGGAGGGCGAACCGCTCATCGATGTCGATTATGTCGCACTCACCGACCCAGGTACCTTACGCGGGCTGCGCGCGCCATCCGACGACCCGCTGCTGCTGCTGATTGCGGTCACGTTGGGGAAAACGCGCCTGCTCGACAACGGGCTGCTACCGTGGTCGCTGAATGACCGCGATGGGTTGACGCGGGTGCTGGGCGCGACGTAGGGTGGTTTAGCCCCCCATTCAGCAAGTGTTAAGACGAATCTGATGATAAAAGCTGTAAACTTACATTAACGTTTAACGCGCTGCTCAAGGGGGAAATGTAAATCCATGTTCTTCGACCCATCCTATATCGTACTGGTCTTGATCCCGACTCTCCTGCTATCGCTCGGTGCGCAGTTGTTTGTGCGTTCAGCCTACAATCGCTGGGGGCAGACACGCAATAGTTCCGGGCTGACTGGGGTACAGGTTGCTGAGCGCATTTTCGGTAGAACCAACGTCAACAGCCTGCGTCTGGAACAGGCCCCGGGCGAACTGACCGATCACTACGACCCAGGCAGCCATGTGGTGCGTCTATCCGAGGGGATTGCGACACGACCGTCGGTGGCGTCAATGGCCGTTGTCGCGCATGAGCTGGGCCATGTTCAGCAGCATCAGGAAAACTCAGCGCTCATCCAGATGCGGACGTTCTTGGTGCCCGCAGTGCGCTTCAGCCCGACGATTGGTTACTTTATGATTATTCTGGGCCTGCTGCTCAATGCGACCGGTTTGTTCTGGGCGGGGATTCTGCTGTTCGGCCTGATGGTCGTGTTTATGATCCTGACGCTGCCAGTCGAAATCGATGCCAGCCTGCGTGGGCTGCGCTTGCTGCGTGAAAGTGATCTGCTCGTCGCCGAGACCGATACCAGCGGTTCGCGCCAGATTCTCACCGCTGCGGCCATCACCTACTTTGCGGCGGCGATCACAGCGGTGCTGCAGTTGCTGTACTTCATCAGCCTCAGCCGCCGTTGATGGCTGGCTGAACTGCTGAAACGCCGCAGAATCAAGAACGCCCGGTGACTTGGGCGTTTTTGATTCCTCGACGTAGCTTGCGCCGCGATCAATCTAAATCGAAGCGGTCAACTTTGCTCCGCAGCCGTTTCATCCGCCCGCGTTGAGGCCGAGAACGCGCAATCATTTCGTTGATCTGGCGGCTGAGGCGAACGAGACGAGCACGCCAGCGGGCCAGCGTGTAGCTGATTTGCCGCCGCTGACGGTTGAAACGGTTGGGGCGTTCTTCTGGCTCAGGTGCGCCCCATTGCACCACCATTGAGGCCCAGGTGAGGCCGCCGCCAAACCCCACAAACACGACCACATCAACATCGTGGATGCGCCCCTGCTCCAGCGCTTCACACAACGCAATCGGGATTGAAGCGGCGGAGGTGTTGCCATAGCGATCCAGGTTGCACATGAACTTGCTGACATCGATCTTGAGGGAGCGCGCTGCCGCCTGAATGATCCGTGCGTTGGCTTGGTGCGGTACGATCAAGCTGACATCGTTGAGCGTCAGGCCGGCTTTGTGGAGCGCTTGTTGTACACTCTCGCCGATCACCTGCGTGGCGAATTTGAAGACTTCGCCGCCGTTCATGTACATCTTGTGCATCTGATGGCCGTTGGTGAAGGTCTCGGCACCGTCCATGTCGAGGCTGCCAACGGTTGGGATGCCCAGCAGATCGCCGCCGGTGCCATCTGAACGCAAGACCGCCGAGAGCACGCCGCCCGCGCCCGCGCTGCCCTTGAGCACGACCGCGCCCGCGCCGTCGCCAAACAGAATGCAGGTGCCGCGATCTTGCCAATCGAGTACCCGGCTCATCGTTTCGGTGCCGATCACCAGGGCGGTTTGGATGCCGCGCGCACGGATCGACTGTGCGGCCATATCGACGGCGTAGACGAAGCCCGAACAGGCCGCACTCAAATCGAAGGCACCCGCTTTGCTCGCCCCTAAGCTAGCCTGAATCAGGCTGGCTGTGCTGGGGAAGATATGCTCCGGCGTCGAGGTGGCAACGATGATCAGATCGAGTTCGGTTGGCAGAATATCCGCGACTTCAAGCGCCCGCTGCGCCGCCTTCAACCCCAACGTTGCCGAAGTTTCGCGCTCACTTGCGATTCGGCGCTCGCGGATTCCGGTGCGGGACATGATCCATTCGTCGTTGGTCTCAACGATGGCCGCCAGATCGTCATTGGTGAGCACGGTCTCCGGCACGGCCATCCCCCACCCAACGATGTGAGCATAGGTGCCGTTCGGCGGCGCGTTTATCGCAAAGCCGTTGCGCTTAGTGATGCCCATTGGATGAATACTTGCCAAAGATCAACACAGCGTTGTGACCACCGAAGCCAAACGAGTTGCTCATGGCGTAGGTGATGTCATGCGAAACGCCTGTGTGCGGCGTGTAATTCAGGTCACAATCTGGGTCAGGGTTATCGAGGTTGATGGTCGGCGGGATGTAGTTGTCTTGGAGCGCCTTGATGGTGAAGACAGCTTCCACCGACCCAGCAGCGCCCATCAAATGCCCGGTCACCGACTTGGTTGAGCTGATCGGAATTTCATAGGCTTGCTCGCCGAGTGCTTTCTTGAGCGCGAGCGTCTCGCTGCGGTCGTTGAGCGGTGTGCTCGTACCGTGTGCGTTGATGTAATCGATCTGGCTGCCGTCCAAGCCCGCGTCTTTGAGCGCCATCTCGATGGCGTGCGCAGCCCCTTCGCCGTCTTCGCGCGGCGCAGTCACATGATACGCATCGGAGGTGTGGCCATAGCCCAGGACTTCAGCGTGAATGGTGGCACCGCGCGCTTCAGCAACCTCCAGGGCTTCCAACACCAGCACCGCCGCCCCTTCGGCGACAACAAAGCCGTCCCGATCTCGGTCAAAGGGCCGCGAAGCGCGCTCAGGGTCGTCGTTGCGCCGCGAGATCGCCGTCATATTGTTGAAGCTCGCAACAGCGATGTCGACCAACCCGGCCTCTGAACTGCCAGCCAGCGCCATGTCGCTCTGGCCGCGCCGAATGATCTCGACCGCTTCGCCGATACAGTTGTTGCCGGTGGCGCACGCCGTCGAGATCGCGAAATTCGGCCCGCGCAGATCATACGTCATCGAGACTTTGCTGGATGGTGCATCTGGCAGCATCATGGGCACCAACAGTGGGCTAACCGCTTTCGGGCCTTTTTCTAGGAATGCGCGAGCGCTCTCGAAGATCGAACGCAGGCCACCAATCCCGGAGCCGACAATGCAGGCGATGGCGTACTTGTTGTCGCCTGTGACTTGAAGCTGCGAGTCTTCCATCGCTTGCTGCGAGGCGTACAGGGCTAGCTGAGTCACGCGGTCTGTACGGCGTGCTTCGCGGCGTCCCAAAAAACCATCAGCATCAAAGCCCTTGACTTCCCCGCCAAACTTGTTTTCCAGATTGGTTGTATCAAAGAGTGTGATGGGTGCGATGCCTGTCTTCCCGGCGGCAGCGTTGCCCCAGGCTTCGGCTATGTTGTTCCCGGTTGGGCAGATGATCCCCATGCCCGTGACGACTACCCGTCGACGTTCCACAGATTCTCCCTCCGCGTTGCGGCTCATCGAAGCCAGCTTATTCATATTATCCATCAGGATGTACTGTCGATCCATTGGCCATTTCGGTTAGCCGCCCGACCGCCACATCCATCGACATCCGTTTGGATGAGAAGGCTAAAACAAAACGATGGGATTTGACAACGATTACTTGACGCCTTTTATCGTTGACGAACCCCAACGAAGACAACACCGTCGGTTGCGGAGGGTTGCTATCCAGGTGTCCAACTGCGCAAATCGGTGCAATCAGTCACCGGGGCTGTCTGTGTCAGGTTGGTAGGAGGCTTGCGCTTGCGCATCACCCAAAACGACAGATTTGTGATAGGCCGCCCACACTGCATCAGCGAGCACAGTCCGCAGCCCACCTTTCTCAAGCTCATACAGCGCCGCCGCAGTTGTGCCGCCCGCGCTGGTTACCTGATTGCGCAACTGCGCCGGGTGCAGGCCAGATTGCAGCGTATATTCCACCGATCCGCTCAGCGTTTGCAGCACCAGGCGTTCGGCCTGCGAGCGCGTGAACCCCAGATGCACCCCTGCATCGATCAGCGCTTCGATGAACAGGAAGACATAGGCCGGGGCCGAGCCGCTGATCGCCGTCGCCATGTCCAGATATTTCTCATCCTCGACGTAGAGTTCTTCGCCCAAAGCACCCAACAACGTTTTCGCTTGCAGGCGCTGTGCGTCGGGGACTTCCGTGGTCGCCGTCCATACGATCATGCCGCGCCCGATCTGTGCGGGCGTGTTCGGCATTGAGCGGACGATATGCGCGTTACCGATCCCGGCGGCGAGTGTGCGAATGCGCACCCCCGCTAGAATACTCAGCACGAGATCGGCGTGGTGGGCGTGCTGACGCAGCGTCGGCATCACCTCACCCAACACCTGCGGCTTGATCGCCAACACCAGCAGATCAGCGGCGCGCGCTGCTTCGATGTTATCTGGAGTGAAACGCAGTCCGTAGCGCTCAACCAATTCCTGACCCCGCTCCGCGCGTGGGTCTGAGGCAATGATCTGCTCCGCGTTGAGCAGGGCGCGGCTCAGTAGGCCGTTGATGATCGCTTCGGCCATCGCACCGCTGCCGATAAACGCGACCGTGCGACCGCTCAGGGGGTTGGCACCAGAATTTGTCTCTGGCAGGGAACTGCTCGCTTGCATGAGGCCCTCTCAAGCAACTGAACGATTTCGATAGAGTCGCCGGGA
>JAADYY010000295.1 GCA_010092805.1 Chloroflexota bacterium
ACCCAAATCGCCACGCGGCAGCTTGGGTCGCTGTGCACGGGTTGAGGCAGGGACAACCGCCGCACAGACCGTTGCCATAAACATATGCACGATGGAGCCGCTATGACTCGGAACCCCGCCGCCCGTTACCTTGCCCTGCTCATCCTATTGGCTGGCTTATGGTCAGCACCGGGCGCGGCTGCACAACGGAATGTTGTTGTCACGATGCCGGAAGTCACGCTTGAAGTGGGCGAGACCATCACGGTTGAGGGCACCATCAACTGCAACGAATTCGAATGTACCTCGTTCGATTTCGCCCTCCAGTTCGACCCCACGATCATCCGGGTCGATGAGGTCGATCCCGTCCCGAATTTCCCGCCCGCCATGCTCATACTGCCGCCCCCGGCCAATACTATCGATAACGATGCAGGTTTGATCCGGGTGGCGGCCATCTCTACCAACAACGCCATCGACTTTGAGAGCGATGTGTTGGTGCGCATCACGCTGACGGGGCTGGTGGCCGGGGTCACGACGCTGAACATCACCGGGCTGCAAGTGATCGACGCCAATGCCAGCCCGCTGTTCGTGCGCGGCGTCAATGGGCGCGTCACGGTCGCGGACACCGCCGCCACGCCGCCCACCGAGACACCGACTCAGGCCCCAACCAGCGCGCCAACCCCGATTGACGATCCACTGGGGTTACCCGGCAGTCCGGTCACCAGCAACGACGCATGGACGCCGCGTTTCGAATCGTTTGACGGGATACAAATGGCGTTGGTACCCGTTGGCTGCTTCATGATGGGCAGCGACGACGGCGACAGCGACGAACAGCCCGTCGCTGAGATCTGCTTTGACGAGCCGTTCTGGATCGACCGCTACGAGGTGAGCAACGGGCAGTTCGATACGCTCGGCGGGTTTGCGACTGCCGACGGCGATGTGACTGAGCGGCAGCATCCGCGCGACACAGTGACGTGGTTCGAGGCGCTGGATTTCTGTGAGCTGCGCGGCGGGCGGCTGCCCACAGAAGCCGAATGGGAATACGCGGCGCGCGGGCCAGACAGCCTTGTGTTCCCCTGGGGCGACGCATTTGATCCGGAGCGCGTCGTCTTCTTCGAGAACACCGACCGCGAATCGATGGCTGTGGGCAGCCGCCCGGCAGGCGCGTCGTGGGTTGGTGCGCTCGACCTGAGCGGCAACGTCACCGAGTGGACGAGCACCACCTACGATCAGGGCCGCTACCCGTATCCGTATGTGGCCGACGATGGCCGCGAAGAAGTCAACATGGATCCGCGCAGCGCGCGTGGCGGATCGTGGAACAGCCGCGATGCCTTTTCGCTGCGCGCGGCCTTTCGCGGCGACTGGATCGAGCCGGACTTCCCGTTTGGGTTTTATGGTTTCCGCTGCGCCCGCGATTGGGACGGCTAAGTGACCGATCTGCCGGGTGCGATGATCGCTCAGGCCAGCGCTGCGCGCAAATCGGCGATCAGATCATTGACGTGCTCAATGCCGACGCTCAGGCGCACCAGTTCGGCGGGTACCGCGATGGGACTCGTCGCGGTGCTCGCGTGGGTCATGCTGTGCGGGTGCTCGATCAAGCTCTCGACACCGCCCAGGCTTTCGGCCAGCGCGAACAACTTTGTCCGGCTGACCATCTGCCGAGCGGCTGGTTCGCTCGCCAGAATGATGCTGATCATCCCGCCAAAGCCGCGCATCTGCCGCACCGCCAGTTCATACTGCGGATGACTCTGCAAGCCGGGGTAGATCACGCGCTGCACCGCCGTATGGTCTTCAAGGAATTGCGCAATCGCCAGCGCATTGCTGCTGTGGCGCGCCATGCGAATACCCAGCGTTTTAATGCCACGCAGCGTCAGGAAGCAGTCCATTGGGCCGGGCACTGCCCCGACGGCGTTCTGCAAAAACCGGAGCCGTTCCACGAGTTCGTCGTCGTTGAGCGCCAGCAGCCCACCCACGACATCGCTGTGCCCGCCCAGGTATTTGGTGCTGCTGTGCATCACAATGTCCGCGCCCAGCAGCAGCGGCTGCTGAAGCGCCGGGCTGGCAAACGTGTTATCGACGCCCAGCAGCACCCCCTCCGGCAGCAGAGCGGCCAGCGCCGCGATGTCCGCCAGCCCCATCAGCGGGTTGGTGGGCGTCTCCAGCCACAGCAGCTTTGTCTCCGGCGTGATCGCGGCGCGTGTGGCCGCCAGATCCGATAAATCTACCCAGCTAAAGCGCAGCCCGTAGCGCGCCAATACCCGCTCGAACAGACGATACGTACCGCCATAGACATCGCTGCCCACAACGATATGATCGCCCGGATCGAACAAGCGCAGCACCGTGTCAATTGCGGCCATGCCACTGGCAAACGCCAGACCATGCCTGCCGCCCTCCAACGATGCGATCAGCGCTTCAAGTGCGGTGCGCGTCGGGTTACCGGAGCGGCTGTAATCATAGCCCTGATGCTCCGCCGGGGCGCTTTGCACAAACGTCGAGGTCTGATAAATCGGTGTCATGATCGCGCCGGTGGATGGGTCGGGGTCTTGCCCGGCATGGATGGCGCGTGTGTCGAGATGATAGCCGTCATCTGGCGGATTGTTCGCAGAGGTCACGTGATTTTCCTTACAGGTATCAGTGGCGCGTTCGAGATGAAGCGAGTATAACACAAGTGATAATCACGTCTGCGTGTCGAGCGTTTCGGAGTGATGCCGTGAGAACTGTCCTTTGCTGGTTGGTGTGTCTCTGTGCCATCGCTGGGTGCAACCTCACCAACGAGCGCCCGGTGACCGCTGAGCCGACACTGGCGACGCCAACCATGCGCCCGCCAACGCTCACCCGCACTGCGACACCCGATGATCGGCCAACGGCGCTGCCCTTCGTTGGAAGCGCAGAGCGCACAGAGCGCACCGGCACCCCGACGGCCACTCTGGCCGCGGCCACCAACCCGTCACCCAACCAACCAACCCGCACCGCGTTCGCCGACCCGCTTGTCACAGCGCTGTTTAGCGACAAAGCCCCTACCCCCCTCCCGACCGTGAGCAGCGGCGAATCCGCGCAGATCCTCAGCCCGGTGCATGGCAGCACTGTCGGCGGTGGCTTGCAGGTGAGCGGCGTCGTTTATAACCTGCCGGAAGACGAATTCACGCTCGGCTTGTACGATGTCAACGGCCTGGCGCTGAACACCCAACCGATCACGCTGTTCAACCCGAACGATTTCGAGGAAGTGCCCTGGTCAGCGCAACTGCTGACGCGCTACGAGGGGCCGATGCAGCTTCGGTTGACGGCGGTGACCGTCGATGAAGGCGAGCGGGTGTTGGCCGCCGTCGATCTTGTGGTGGATCAATCGCTCACCGGGAGTTCGGGCCGCCCGCTCACCGAAAGCGATACGCCCATAGTCAACATCACCGTGCCGACCGATGGCAGCCGCATCAGTCGCAATCCGCTTCAGGTGAATGGGACGGCGGGCGGCATCGCTGAAAACGCTTTCATCCTCGAACTGGTGACCGTTGACGGACGCACTCTGATCCGCCAACCGATCACGCTCACCAACGCGGAGCGGCGGATTGTGTCGTGGTCGGCGGCGTTGGGCACCAGCGGTTATCTGGGGGCGGCGGAACTACGCGCCTACCTTGAGGGCGAAACGGACGTGTTGGCCGGGGTGACGATTCTCGACCGGGTTACTTTTGTGCTACGTTGACAAGACTCTAGCCCGGTCCGCTCGCGTGCATTTTGTGGAAAAGTGCCAACCGCTATGGACAGACGCTGGGTTGTGTGCTAAGATTCTGATTAATCAGATTGATTGTATTGATCGGATCAATATTGTCCTTTATGCCAAGTATCGACCTTGACTCCGACCTGCTCGATTACATTGTCGCGCAGGGGTACCAACCCGGAGATCAACTCCCCACCATCAAGGAACTGCAAAGCGCCGAGCACCTGGGCATTAGCAGCAGCAAAGTCCGCGAGCAGCTCGAAGTGGCGCGGGCGTTGGGGCTGGTTGAGGTGCGTTCCCGCACCGGGATGCGCCTGAAAGCCTATTCATTCACGCCTGCTGTGCGCCTGAGTTTATTTCTGGCGCTGGCCAGCAACCTCGACGACTTTGAGCATTTCGGCGTGCTGCGCAATCACGTCGAAGCCGCATTCTGGAATGAGGCCTGCGCCAAGCTGCTCCCCGAAGATCTGGAGGCGATGCAAGCGTGCGTGGATGCCGCCTTGCACAAGCTCAACAGCGACCGCGTGCGCATCCCGCATGAAGAACACCGCACCTTTCATCTCACGGTATTCAAGCGGCTGGGTAACCCGTTTGTGATGGGCCTGCTGGAAGCGTATTGGGATGCTTACGAAGCCGTCGCCATGAACCAGTACGCTGAGTACAGCTATCTACAGCAGGTGTGGGACTATCACAGCCGCATTCTGGACGCCATTCGCGCCGACGACATTGATCAGGCGCGCGCGTTGTTCATTGAACACACCAAGCTGCTCACCTTTCCGGCGCACCTGCACACCGACGGCTGGACACCGCAAGCGGCTGAATCGTCGAAAGCCTGAGCTGATCCGCCAACAGCGTGTGCTGATGTCTAACCCTGTGCCCTCCCCCGCACCCCCAACGGATGCGTCGGCAGCACTGCACTATCTTTGTTTGATCAAGTCGCGTTTTAATTAATTACAGGAGCTTCGCAACCCCCCATGGCTATCGACGTTCAATCGAGTCCGCAAGCAGTGCCAGAGGCCGATCTCGTCAACGATTTCGCGCTGATGGTCGCCACCAAGAATGGTTCGGGCAGCCAAACCTCGAACCTCGTGCTAATCCGTACCCTCTTTAAAATGGGCATCCCGGTGAGCGGGAAGAACCTGTTTCCGTCCAACATCAAGGGGTTGCCGACGTGGTACACCATCCGCGCCAGCAAAGACGGTTACATCGCACGGCGCGCCACCACCGAAATCGCAATTGCCTTCAACCAGGATACGGCGGCGCAGGATATTGCCGATTTGCCCGTGGGCGGCGTCTGCATGATTCCGCAAGATTGGCAATGGGGCCGCAGCCGTGATGACATCACGTGGTATGAAGTGCCCGTCAAAGAACTGATCACGCAGGCCGAGGTGCCGTCGGATTTCCGCGACCGCATCGCCAATATGGTTTACGTGGGCGCGTGCGCGCATCTGTTCGACATGCCGCTGGACATCATTTATGAGGCGCTGCTCGATCAGTTCAACGGCAAAGAGAAGCCCGCCAAGATGAACTACGATGTTATCATGCTGGCGCACGAATGGGCGGCCAACAACCTCACCAAAGCCGATCCGTATCACTTTGCGCCGCTCAACCTCACCGAAGGCAAGATCCTCATCGAGGGCAACGAAGCCGCCGCGCTGGGGTCGCTGTTCGGTGGGGTCAATGTCGCGGCCTGGTACCCCATCACCCCATCAACCAGCCTGATCGATGGGGTCATCTCGCATCTGAATTTGCGCCGTGACCCGGAGACGGGTAAGAACACCGTCGCCGTCGTCCAGGCCGAAGATGAGCTGGCCGCCATCGGCATGATCATCGGTGCGGGTTGGGCTGGCGCGCGCGCCATGACGGCCACCAGCGGCCCCGGCATCAGCTTGATGGCCGAGTTCGCCGGGCTGGCTTACTTTGCCGAAATCCCGTGTGTGATCTGGGATGTCACCCGTGTTGGCCCCAGCACTGGCCTGCCGACGCGCACCAGCCAGGGCGATCTGCTGTTCATGTATTTCCTGGGTCACGGCGACAGCCGCCAGATCGTAATGATCCCCGGCTCGGTGGCGGAATGCTTCGAGTTCGGCTGGCGCAGCTTCGACCTGGCCGAAGCGGTGCAGACGCCGGTGTTTGTGATGAGCGACCTTGACCTGGGGATGAACCTGTGGATGAGCGACCCATTCGACTATCCCGACACGCCGATCAATCGCGGCAAGACACTTGCGGATCGCGGCCAGCTCGAAGGGTTCCTGGAAGAGTTTGGCGAATGGTACCGCTACCGTGACTACGACAAAGATGGCGTGACCTACCGCACCATCCCTGGCGTCGAGCACCGGCAGGCAGCGTACTTCACGCGCGGCACGGGACATAACGACATGGCCGTCTACAGCGAGCGCGCGGAAGATTGGGTGCAAAACATGGAGCGGCTGCACCGCAAATTTGATACAGCGCGCACGCTCGTGCCGCAGCCGATCATCGACCACACCCCAGACAACCCCGTCGGCTTGATCTCGTATGGCTCCAACGACCCGGCCATCGCCGAAGCCCGCGACCGTCTGGCGGCCAGCGGTATCCAAACGAACTACATGCGCATCCGTGCGCTGCCATTCGCGCAAGCCGTCAAAGATTTCGTGATGGGCCACGAACGTGTCTACGTGATCGAGAACAACTCTGACGGGCAGATGCACCAGCTTCTGAGGCTCGATATTGCAGAAGATACCACCCACATGGCCGCGATGCCGCTGGGCGACACGCTGCCGATGACCGCACAATGGATTTTCGACGAGATTACTGCACGGGAGACGAACTAACTCATGACCACCCGCAACCGCACCAACGATCTCGGCCTGACACGCGCCGATTACAAAGGCGGCAAAAGTACGCTGTGCCCTGGCTGCGGCCACGACTCGATCTCCAACCATATCATCAGCGTGGCCCACGAGATGAGTCTGCCGATGCACAAGGTCATTAAGATGAGTGGCATCGGCTGCTCCAGCAAAACCCCCGCCTACTTCCTGGGCGGGTCGCACGCCTTCAACGCCATTCACGGGCGGATGCCTTCGGTGGTGACGGGCGCGACGCTCGCCAACCACAGCCTGACGGCCATCGCGGTCAGCGGCGACGGCGACACGGGCAGCATCGGGCTGGGGCAGTACAAGCACCTGATGCGCCGTAACGTGCCGATGGTCTACATCATCGAGAACAACGGCGTCTACGGCCTTACCAAGGGCCAGTTCTCGGCGACCGCTGACGAAGGCCAGGTCCTGAAGTACTACGGGCGCAACGACTTGCCCCCCATCGATCTGGCGCTGGAAGCGGTGATCGGCGGCTGCACATTCGTGGGCCGCGGCTTCTCCGGCGACTCGAAGCAGGTGCAGGCGCTGCTCAAGGCGGCTATCAGCCATCATGGCACCGCTGTGCTGGACATCATCAGCCCGTGCGTGACCTTCAACAACCGCCCGGATTCGACCAAGAGCTACGTGTACGGCAAGGACAACCAGATCCTGCTGCACGAGATTGACTTCACGCCACAAGGGTTTGTGCCCGCCCGCGAGGAGATCACGGTGGACAGCTACGAATCCGGTGAGGTGATCGAGGTGGAGATGCACGACGGCTCGTTCATCCGCCTGAAGAAGCTCAGCCGCGATCACGATCCGCGCAGCCGCTCCGAGGCCGTGCGCCTGCTGGAAGAGGCCGAACGGGAGCAGTTGTTCCTCACCGGGCTGATCTACTACGAAGAGCCGCGCCCCACCCTCGGCGAAACACTGGAGATCCACAGCACACCGCTGGCGCAGCTCACCGAAGCGCACCTGCGCCCGTCGCGTGAGACGCTGGATGATGTGATGAAGCGCTTCATGTAAGCGCGGCGAAATTCCGAAAGCAGCCATTCGATGAGCCAGGATCATTGATCCTGGCTCGTTTTGTTTCCGTTATTCGCCCATCGTGGGGTAGTCTGGCGGCGAGAAGAAACTGAAGGCATCGAGCGGCAGGAAACGGAACTTGACGACGCCATGAATCCGGTCAATCGACACCGGGCCGTAATCGGCGGAGTCGTAGCTGTGGTTGCGGTTGTCACCCAACACGAAGTATTCGTCCGCCGCTAATGTCCATTCGCCGCTGTAGCGCGGGCGCTCCTCAATGTAATCTTCCACGAGTGGCATTCCATTGATGAACACGCCGCCGCTTTGGATGGTCACCGTCTCGCCCGGCAGCCCGATCACCCGCTTGACGACATTCGCGCCGTCCGCCGGTGAACTGAGGGTGACGATCTCGCCGCGCTCGATGGAGTGCGTGATCACTTCCAGATGGCTGGCAAACAGCCGATCTGCCTCGTGAACCAGCGGCTCCATGCTGCGGCCAAACACCATGTAACGTGGGAAAAATAGGTTGATGATCACCAGAAGCAGCAGGGTGGTTAGCCCCGGCTTGATCCAATCATTGATGATGATGTGCCAAGTCAACCGCCGATGAGCGGGTCGTGACCCCGGCTGATACAGCATACGCGCAACGCTCCACACCAACGGGCATGACGACGCCCGGTATCCGCAAATACCGGCTTCGCAAGCATAGCACAGATCGCCCCTGCCGCAGCAGAGTCAATTCTGAGTCAATGGATTCCGCGCCCCAGGAATTGGCGGAATGAACGATTTGCGGCATAAATAGCCACTCACCGTTGGCCCACACAAGGATTCAGCCCATGCCCCCCTACTATCGTCTGGCAGTTGACGCAACGCTGGAGGAATTGCAGACGAATGCTGAACAGGGTCTCTCTGCGCCGGAAGCCAGCCGCCGTTTAGAAGAACACGGCCCCAACCGGCTCCCCACGAAGAGCGGCAGCAGCCTGTTGCAGATCATCATCAGCCAATTCACCAACATCCTCGTCCTGATCCTGATTGCTGCTGCCGCCGTCTCGCTGCTGGTGGGCGATGTCAAAGATGTGATCGTCATCCTGGTGATCGTGGTGCTGAACGCGGCGCTGGGCACCTATCAAGAGTATCAAGCGGAACAGGCGCTCGCTGCGTTGAGTGCGATGCAGGTGCCGCTGGTGCGGGTGCGGCGCGCAGGCGAAGTTAAGCAAGTCAACGCGCATGAGGTGGTGCCCGGCGATATTGTCATGCTTCAGGAAGGCGACCGCGTGCCCGCCGATGGCCGCGTGATCGAGAGCCACAACTTGCAGATTGAGGAAGCGGCGCTCACGGGTGAGTCGCAGGCGGTCTTCAAGAAGGCGGATGTGCTCGACAAAGATGATGTGCCGCTGGGCGACCGCGCCAACCTCGTCTTCATGAGCACGTCAGTGACCTATGGGCGCGGCGCGATGGCCGTCACCGGTACCGGGCTGAACACTGAAATCGGCAAGATCGCTGCGCTGCTGATGGAAGTGGAGGACACCGAAACCCCGCTGACCAAACGCATCAACCAACTCAGCCGCTACCTGGTGATCGGCGCAATTGGTGTGGTGATCATCGTGTTCCTCGCCGGGGCGCTGCGCGGTATCCCGCTCACGCAGATGCTTTTGACCTCGATCAGTCTGGCGGTCGCGGCAGTGCCGGAAAGCCTGCCCGCCGTCATCACGATCAGCCTGTCGTTGGGCGCAGCGCGCATGGTCGAGCGCAACGTCTTGATCCGCAAGCTGCCCGCCGTCGAGACGCTTGGATCAGTGACGACGATCTGCTCGGATAAAACCGGCACGCTCACCAAGAACGAGATGACCGCGACATTGCTCGCGCTGCCCGGCCACGACGATGTGAACGTCAGCGGCATCGGTTACAGCGCCGAGGGCACCTTTAAATTGGCGAACGGCGAACCGCTCGATCCAAAGGCGGACGCAGCCGTTGGGCGCTTCCTCAAAGCGATGGCCCTTTCCACCGACGCCTATCTCGAATATGACAATCAGGGCGAGGTGAATGTCGTCGGCGATACCACCGAGGGCGCGCTGCTGGTCGCTGCGCAGAAAGTTGGCTGGACACGCCCGCAGCTTGAGCAGGATCTGCCGCGTGTGGGCGAACTGCCCTTCAGCAGCGAGCGCAAGGCGATGACGACGATCCACGAGCCACGCGACGCCGAAACCGGGCGGCTGTTCTG
>JAADYY010000296.1 GCA_010092805.1 Chloroflexota bacterium
CTGATCAATGGTTGACTACTCTCCGTGAAAATGGTTGTCGTGTGACGCACGTGCAAGAACTGCTCATCAGCATCCTAGCTCATGCCGAGTCCCCATTGAGTGCAGAGCAAGTGTGGGAGGAAGCGTGCCAGATGCGCCCAGAGACTGGAAGAGCGACCGTTTACCGGCTGTTTGAAAAGCTAGAAGGCTTAAAATTGCTGCGTCGCATTCATGGTTATCAGGGATGCAGCCACTTCATACCAAACCTGCCTGAGCCGATGATGTTGTTCTTCTGCCTGAACTGCGGCAGGGTGGACTATCTGGATCAACAGCCGCGCAACGCCCTGGTGGATACTGCCGGGCAGTCCAGCGGACATCACATCACCGACTGTCAATTGCAACTGTCTGGCATTTGCACAACCTGTAAGCAAAACGCTTAACTATTGAGGAGAAAGAGCATGTTGAATTTACCAGTTGACTGGGGAACGTTGTGGTTAGGTGGTTTCTGTGCGGTCGGTGCAATAGGTGGTCTGCCGATACGCGACGCAGATTATGCAGCACATCCACCGCTGGATAATCTGCTAACCCTACCTACTGACATGATGTTACCGGAGGATGCCACACTTGAAGCGGCAGAAAAAGCATGGTCAGATCAGTTGGGTAGTGCACTCGTGGTGCTGATACGAGATGACTACCGTGCGCGACGCTTACTCCATGAAGCGGTGGGCATTCAAGCGGGGGAATGGGTAGGCGTTCCTGCAAACGCGAGTCGTGACCTGGCAGAGTCTGTTAAGCATCACAAAGCGCTGCCACGTTTTCTAGACTTTGACGCGCATCTCCAGCTCGCACCGAGCGACACTCGGTACACGTGGGCACAGGCGATACGAGGACTGTGGCAGCCTCAAAACGCCGCATGGCTCGATTTCGCTGACACACTGCCGCTGCCAGGTGCGGTAGAGCGTTCGTCCGTGACGCTGTACGGGTTGCACCTGCCGGATGGTGATCGCCCCGGCGCGCTGCTGGTGCTGACCGATCCAACGCTGTATGAAACGATCTGTGCGCTACGTCAGCCGGACGACTGCCCGAATCCTAAATTGGCCCTCGCCCAGTGTAAACGTCTACCCCAACTGGCAGAGCAACAGAGTAAAAATCTGGCCGAGGTGCGGCGCGGTGTACATGAAGCTGCCGGATTGGAAACACTTCAGGCGAACAAGCTGGCGCTGGCGACAGGGGTCGCCGTGCAGATCCCAGCGGAGAGTAATGTCGCTACGTTTTATAGTTATGTGGAGCAGGAGAACACACCGGTCCGCTGGCTGCCACAGATTCAACCTTTGCATTATGCCGCGCTGCGTGCTGACGGCGCACCAGATCACCGGGGAACGGGGGCAAACCTCGCCCGCTGGCTGTACGTCCCGGTGGGGCCAGATTACACTTTTGAAGAAATCAAGCATGGGGTACTGGGCATCGTCAAATCAGCAGAATACCTGGGCGTGCGGTGGCGCACCAATCCCGCTTATGCTGCCGAGTATGCGGCGCTGATGGATCAGACATATGGTGCAGGGCATGAGGCCTACCGTCCGTTGTTTGCGCTGGATGAAACCATCCCAACGGGTGATTAGCCATGCAGTTGATCGCCATCACCGGGATGCTGCATCAGCCGAAAGCGGCGCTGACGCGAGCGCTCATTGACGCACTGACCACCGACACCGACCGCCTCGCGCTGATCGACAACAGCGACATACCGCTGATGTTGAACGATGTGACGCGCCGACGGCTGGCAGGCGGCTGTGTGTGCTGTTCATTGGCAGCAGCGCTAATCCCGTTGGTGTGGCGGTTGGATGCCGATTACGCGCTGTTACCCGTATCGTCATCAGCCGACCCGCAGGCACTGGCGTTGACTCTGGATAGCCTGCGTGGTGGGCGTGTGCAGATCACGACGATTGCTCTGATCGATACGATGACTCAGGATCGGCATCCACATCTGGCGCGTAAGCTGGCGTTTTACAGCGACATCGTGCTCTACGAGCCATTCGCATATGAGGAAGTTGTCCATGCCGCTGTACGACTATCGCTGTGAGGAATGCCATACTGTATTCGAGTTGCGGCGCTCGATGGCAGATGTGGAAAAAGCCGCTGTTTGTCCGGCTTGCGACAGCCTGCTGACGACGCGGTTACTGAGTACGGTTGCTGTCCTCGGTACTGGACGTTCATCCGAGCCGCCACAGCCCACCTCTACCCATAAAACCCATCGTATGGGATGTCCATGTTGCACCCCTATCCGTTCGCAAAAAGTAAAGAATCAAGGAGTATAAATCACATGATGCCTTCAACTGAAACACGAGTCCCTGTCACCGTACTAACTGGCTTTCTGGGGTCAGGCAAAACCACCCTCCTCAACCGCATCCTGACCGAAAATCACGGCAAGAAAATCGCGGTGATTGAGAATGAATTTGGTGAGGTCGGCATTGATAACGATCTGGTTATCGGCGCGGAAGAAGAGATTTTTGAGATGAACAACGGCTGCATCTGTTGTACCGTGCGCGGCGACCTGATCCGCATACTCGGTCATCTGATGAAGCGCCGCGACAAGTTCGACTATATCATGATCGAGACCACCGGCATGGCGGATCCGGGGCCTGTCGCACAGACGTTTTACGTCGATGACGACATGCAGCAGAAGCTCCATCTGGATGCGATTGTGACGCTCGTGGACGCCAAACATATCTGGGAACATATTGACGACAGCGACGAAGCCAAAGAACAGGTCGCCTTCGCCGATGTTATCCTACTGAATAAGACTGATCTGGTCGCCCCGGAAGACCTGGACAAACTCGAAGCCCGCATCAGAAGCATGAACAGCATGGCGAAAATCTACCGCACTCGCGATGCAGTGGTCGAGATGGACAACATCCTCAACGTCGGCGGTTTCAACCTCGACCGGGCGCTGGAAGTCGATCCGAAGTTCATGGAGCCAGAATACCCGTTTGAATGGTCGGGGATCTATGAACTGAGTACCGGGTCTTACGAGTGGGTGATGGGTGAAGGCCCTGACCCGGTGATGGGCGCGGCGCTGCTGCCGCTGGCGAATACCGGGCTGGCGGCGAAGGAAGCAACGCTCATGGACGCTGTGCTGACCTTCGCAGAAGATGAGCAGACGCTACAGGCGGGTGAGGCACTGAGCGCCGGTAAGGGCCAGCATAACCAGCTCGTGTTGAACGAAAGCGGCGAGACCGTTTTTAAGTTCGCGATCCAACAACCGGGTTACTATATGCTATTCACTGAACATCACCCCGATGAATTTGACGCTTACCTGCGTGGCGTGGATGCCGTGCTTGAACCGCTCGAAACCCGCGAGTATAAGCCCGATCATGAACATGACGAGGAAGTGACCTCGGTCGGCATCACCATTCCCGGCGATCTCGTCCTCGAAAAACTCAATGCCTGGCTACGTGAGCTACTCATGAAGCATGGGCAGGACATTTTCCGTATGAAAGGCGTATTGAGTGTCCGAGGTTGGGATGAACGATTTGTATTTCAGGGGGTGCATATGCTCTTTGATGGTCGTGCAGATCGTCCCTGGGGGAAAGAACTGCGTCATAACAAAATGATCTTTATTGGACGGAATCTGGATCGGGCTGCACTGGAAGAAGGCTTCCGCGCATGTCTGGCCGAATGATGCAGCGCAAAGATAAGCCAAAACCGCCACCGCCAGCGCTCAAGGCAATATGGCGTACTGACATTGACGATCATCCGATTGGGATGGCGTGGTCGCCGGATAGCAAAATGCTGGCGGTGGCAGGCGTTTCAGGACCAATTGCCCTATACGATGCTGAAAATGGTGACGTTCGATACAAGCTATCGGGTCATGTACTCGACACGATGGCGATTTCCTGGCACAAAGACAGCCAATTGCTCGCTAGTGTCGGACAAGATGGCAAGGTACGCTTGTGGGACACTGCCATTGGTGAGCAGACTGTTGAGATGGCGGGCGGCGCGAGCTGGGTAGAACGCATCGCCTTTAGCCCAAGTGGTGACTGGTTAGTATCGGCAGCAGGGCGTAAATTGAGGCTATGGAACAGCACCGGAGAATTGATCCACGAATACCCCGATGCCAATAGCACCATTACGGACATCAAGTGGCGCTATGATGGCAAGGAGTTCGCTATCTCTGCCTACAATGGGGTCGTATTGTACGACCCCACGCAGGCGGAGCCACTGCGCCGTTTTGAATGGCAGGGTTCGACACTCACCCTGGAATGGAGTCCCGATGGAAAATACATTGCCACTGGCGACCAGGACTCGACAGTGCATTTCTGGATCACCGATACCGGGCAGGATCTGCAGATGTGGGGCTACCAAACAAAGGTGCTGGAACTGGCGTGGAGTTTCAACAGTCGCTATCTGGCGACCGGCGGCGGGACTCAGGTAGTGATCTGGGACTGCTCCGGTGAGGGGCCGGCAAATACGAAGCCGATTATGCTGGAAGGGCATCAACATTTGATCAAACATCTCACATTTCAGCGTCAGGGGATGTTGCTAGCTTCCGGCGGTAATGATGGCCTACTAGCGATCTGGAGAATCAAGAAGACGAAGTCCGTTTTGCTGGCGGATGCTGTGTTCAAAGCACCGATTGCCAGCTTGGTCTGGTCACCGGATGACCGTTGTATCGC